>RFHN01000055.1 GCA_003695835.1 Armatimonadota bacterium | reverse complement strand
GTCTCGGAGGGCGTCGCCGACAAAGTTCAGCGCCAGGATCGTGAGGCTGAGGACGATCGAGGGGTAGATCAGAAGGTGCGGCGCGCTTCTCATCCATTCCCTTCCCTCTTGGATCATGACGCCCCAGCTTGGCCATGGCGGGGGCACACCGATCCCCAAGAAGCTGAGGGCGCCTTCGGCAAGGATGATCATCGCCATCCCCACCATCGCAATCGCCGAAATCAATCCCCACAGGTGCGGCAGGATGTGCCTACCGATGACGTGCCAATGGCTCGCCCCGAGTGCCCGGGAGGCGGTGACGAAGTCCTGCTCTTTCAGGCTTAGGACCTGGTTCCGCACAATTCGCGCGAGAGCAGGCCATCCCACGACCGCCAGAGCAGCGAACACGGGAAAGACGTCAATCAGGATCTTGGGGACCTTGCCCTGCAGCCCGAAGTCGCCCCCACGGAACACGCCCATGATCAAGATCGCGAGAAGAATGTCGGGGAACGCGAACATCCCGTCCGTAAATCGCATGAGAAGGGTGTCCAGCCAGCGCCGACCGTACCCTGCGAGAGTGCCGACGAAAAGTGCGACAACGATCGCCGTCGTTTGCACAGCGAGGGCGAGCAGGATGCTAATCCGCGCGCCGTAGGCAACCCGTGTGAAAACGTCGCGCCCCAAGTGGTCGGTGCCAAACCAATGCTGCGGGCTTGGCGGCTGGAGTCTCGGGCCGACGGTCTCGGTAACCCCATACCGCATCGGCCCAAAGGTCGCGAACCCCACGAGCAGCACGAGGAACAAGACGCTCAACGACACGGCAAGATTCTTCATGCTGCTCCCTCCCGAATTCTCGGATCCAACATGGGGAGCACGAGATCCACGACCAAGTTGACCAGAATGAAGGCAACGGCGAAGAGCAGCACGACCGCTTGGATGATCGGGTAATCGCCTTTGTAAATCGCGTCAATCGTCTTTTGCCCCAAGCCCGGGACGCGGAATGCGGTCTCGACGATGAAACTACCCGTCAGCAGATACCCAAAGCTCGTCCCGATTGCCGTCATGACCGGTACGAGGCAGTTGCGAAACGCGTGGTGGAAAACCAATCGCACGAAGGGCACGCCCTTTGCCCTTGCCGTGCGGATATAGTCCTGGCTGAGCACATCGATCATCGCCGCCCGCGTGAGGCGGGTGATCACGGCGGCCGGACGTGTGGCGAGGATGATCACCGGCATCAACATATACGGAAGTAGCTCCACGAACGACATCTGCTCCGCGTTGACGGACGGCCAGGTCATCGGCAAAACGTCCAACTGCAGGGCAAAGACGAGAATGAACAGCGGAGCGAGCACGAAGTTTGGTATGCAGATGCCCAGCGTGGAGAGGATGACAGCCAGACGATCCGGCCATCGGTTATGCCAAATGCCAGCGACGACGCCCAACAGTACACCGAAGAACGCAGCCAGCACGACGGCGAGACTCGCCATTTGCAGGCTGCGGGCTGAGCGGTCCGCCAGGATGTCCCGAACGTACGTGTCCTCGGCGCCCAACGGGTACCAGGACCGTCCGAAGTCGCCGCGCATCGCGTGACTGACGAAGTCCACATACCGGACGAAAAACGGTCGGTCGAGGCCCATCTCCTTACGGATCCGCGCCACCAGTTCTTCGTTGCCGTGTTCTCCCGCGATCGCGGTGGCGGCGTCGCCGGGAGCGAGCTCCGCGATGCCGAACGTAACGAACGAGATGAAAATCAGCGTCGGGATCGCCCAAAGAAGACGAATCCCGATGCGTTTCAGCAGGCCGAGCCACGGCGATACGCGAGGAAGCTCAGCCGACTGAGTATCAATGGGGCTACTTGCTGCGGACAACGTCGGTTTGCGTGTGAGGGAGCGGACCCATCAGACTTCGTCGAATGCCGGTCACCTCTGGGCGCAACAGCTCGAGGTCGCGCTGGAAGTAGATCGGAATCCAGATTGCATCCTCGACCACCGCGATCCTCTCCGCCTCGCGGTAGAGCTTGAAGCGCTCTTCGTTCCGCGACAGCGGCATCCGGTCCGCCATGTCGCAAAGGCGGTCGAACTCCGGATTGCTATAGCCGAGCGTGTTCTCCCGCGCATTCGTGTGCAACATGAACGAGAGGAAGTTCTGCGGGTCGAGATAGTCCGCATGCCAACGGAGATGGAAGAACTCCAGCTCGCCCTTGTTCCGCTTGTCCAACAGAGCCTTCCACTCCATCGGGCGGAGCTCCACGTTGATCCCAAGGTTCTTCTGGAGGTCTTGTTGCACGTGCTGCGCCACGATCCGCGGGTCGGCTCGATCTGCCCGGTAGTACAGCGGCACGGTCGGGAACTTGGAGGGATCTGGATACCCGGCCTCGGCGAGCAGGCGCTTAGCTTGGGCGGGGTCGTACGGGATGCCCTTGAAGTTGGGGTCGTGCCCCGGAATGCCGGGCGGGATGATCCCATCGGCCCGCTGGTTGATGCCGTCGAAACCCTCGTTGATGATTCGGTCCTTGTCAATCGCCATGGCAAACGCCTTGCGGACCCGCGCATCCTTGAACGGTTCGAGCATCTTGACGGAGAATCCGAGGTACCAGATCGCTGGCCGGTCAATGATGTGCAGTTGGTTCTTGAACTCGGGGTGCTGATCCACGTACTGTTTGTCCTGCCGTTCCAGCTGCACCCAGTCCACTTCGCCGTTCTCGTAGAGCGAGCGCCGCGTGTTCGGGTCCTGCACGATCAGGCGGATGATGCGTTCAAGCTTCGGCGCACCCTTGTGGTAGTCGTTGAAGCGTTCCAGGACGACCTGCTGGTCCGCCCGCACTTCCTTGACGGTGAACGGGCCTGTGCCCACCATCCGTTCTGCCGACTCGATCGGCTCCATCCCCACTACGTCCTTGTCTACTACGAAGTAGCACGCATACTGCAGGTACATGGGCCAGTACGCCTTGGGCTCCTTGATCTGCACCTGAATCGTGTACGGGTCTACAACCTTCACGCCGGACAGCCCTTGCGCTTGCCCATGCCAACACTCGTCGAAGCCGACGATGTCCGCCATGTAGCCCTCCGCAGTCGGGCTGAGGATCGAGGGCGTAGCGGCGCGGTCCCAGCTGAACTTCACATCCTCGGCCGTCATCTCTCGGCCGCTGTGGAACTTCACGCCCTTCTTGAGGTGGAACGTGTACGTCAAGCCGTCATCGCTCACATCCCAACTCTCGGCGAGGTTCCCTACGAGTTCGTTCTGTTCGTTGTATTCCACCAGCCCCTCGAAAACTTGAGTGAGCACTTCCAACGTGTCCCCGTCTTCCACCGTTGCCGGATCCAACTTGGTCGGGTTGTTCGGCATGGGATACACGAGAACGTGGTCCGGGTGCTTCAGGTTGGAGCTGTACTTTCCGCGACTACAACCCGCAACGAGGACGAGCACAGCAAGTGAAAGAGCCAACAGGGTTCGCATGGTGTCCCTATGCTGGTTCGAAAGCGCCCTCTGTGTCAAGACCAGCCGCCTCCAGGATCGCTCTTTTTGCCTCGGCGAGCAGATAAAAACTGCCGGTAACAAGGATCTGCTCCGACTTCTTCGCGGTACGGAGCGCTATGGCAATCCCTTCGGCGACCGACTCGGCAAAATCCACGCCCGCAGTCCGAGCCAGCTCAGCGACCTCTTCCCTGCCCAACGCCCGCGGATGCGACATCGGAACCGCAATCACCGAAACTCTGAGCTCCGCCAATGTTTGCAGCACCTGGCCAGCGTTGTGACCCGTCGCCGCACTCCAGACGACGGCGCCGAGAGGGCCAGCGGCGGAGACCTCTTCGATCACCGCTCGAATGGCGTCGAGGTTGTGTGCCCCGTCCAGGACGATGGGAGGCGCCGTACCGAGCCTCTCCATTCTTCCGGGAGGCATGCCGTTCGCCAGGCCTGCGCGGATTTGATCCGGCGTTGGGCGGTACCCGGCCACGTCCAGAGCGGCGACGGCCACGGCGGCGTTCGTAGCCGCAATCCGACCGGCGGCCATCGGCAGGACATCGCGCAACTCGACGTTGCCCAAGCGGATCGTCCACGCCCCGTCTCGTTCCAATGGCTCAAAACCACTCCCCAACTCCAGAATCGGGCACCCGAATCGGTCTGCCACTTCCCTCACGACGGCGGTCGCTTCCGGGTCGCCGGTTGCCGAGATGACCGGAGCGCCCGGTTTGATGATTCCAGCCTTCTCGCGTGCGATCGCAGGGATCGTGTCGCCGAGGTGCTCCTGGTGGTCGAGGGCGATGCGCGTCAGAATGCTGACGGCAGGGTGGACCACGTTGGTCGCATCGAGACGACCTCCCAGTCCGACTTCGAGGGCAACCGCCTCGCACGCCTTCTCCCTCCAATAGAGGAACCCAACCGCGGTCTTGAATTCGAACTCGGTCGGCCCGCCCAGCTCGGTTTCTTCTAAGGCTCGTGCGGCAGGCACGGCGGCCTCTGTGAGGCGGGCGAACGCCTCCTTCTCGATCCAGCGGCGGCGGTGTTGAATTCGTTCGCGGAAGTCGTAAACGTACGGAGAAAAGTACCCCCCCACGCTCACGCCCATCTCGGTGAGGATAGACTGAATGAACGAGGTCACGCTGCCCTTGCCGTTCGTCCCTGCGACGTGGAAGAACCGAGGGCCGACGTGGGGTGAGCCCAGATCCGCGACAAGGCGCTCCATGCGGTCAAGACCGAGTCTCCACCCTCGGTGCTGGAGGGAAGACACGTAGTCGAGCGCCTCTTCGTACGTCACGCCTTTGCGAGGGCGACCTCTCCGATGCGTCGCGCGGCCTCGCGGAGTCTCTCCCCGCCGTGGTCGCCCCGAACGGTCAGACTCATGCGAACGAAGCCTTCGCCTTCCGAGCCGTACCCAACCCCCGGGATCACCAAGACTCCGGCATCCTCCAGCAGCCGCTTCGCGAACCCCGTCGAGGTTTCGCCTGTTGGGACGGGCGCCCAGATGTAGAACGTCGCCTGCGGCCGAGGGACAGACCAGCCAGCCTCAGCCAAAGAGTCAACCAGCGCATCCCGTCTCGCTTTGTACAGATCCAGCGTAGCCTGATTGTCGCCGTGCAACAGCGCGAACGCGGCTGCCTCTGCGACCGCCGGGAACTGCTTGCTGTCGAGGTTGTCCTTGAACTTTCCCAACGTGGCGACCGCTTCCGGGGACCCGCAGGCAAACCCGATGCGCCAACCGGTCATATTGAACGGCTTCGAGAGCGAATGGAACTCAATCACGTGTTCCAGCGCGCCTTCGACCTGAAGGGCGGACGGAGACCGGTAGCCGTCGAAAGTCACGTTTGCGTAGGCCATGTCCGAAACCAGAAGGATGTCGTACTCCTTGCAGAACCGTACCGCCTCCTCGAAGAACGAACGGCTGGCGACCGCTCCGGTTGGGTTGGACGGATAGCATACGAACATCAGCTTTGCCCGCCTCGCGGCGTCGGTAGAGATGTCCTCCAGGCGCGGAAGGAAGCCGTTCTCCTGCTTCAGGGGCATTGGGATCGCCTCGCCACCAGCCATGGCTGTTTGGATCCCGTAGACGGGGTAGCCGGGGTTCGGCACCAAAGCTGCATCGCCGGCATCCAAATAGGCCCAAGCGAGGTGAGCCAGCCCTTCCTTACTTCCGATTACCTGAACGAAGTGTGTGTCGGGATCGAGCTCGACCCCGTACTCTCGGGCGTACCAGCTCGCAGCAGCCTTCAAGAACGGAGGCCAGCCGCGAGCGGACTCGTCGTAGCTGTGTGTCTTGGTATCTTCGGCGGCGCGTTGGAGGGCCTCGACGATCGGTTGAGGGGTCGGTTGATCCGGGTCTCCAATCCCCAGGTCAATCACGTCTACACCCTGCTGCAGCTTCTCCCTTTTGATCCGGCTGATCTCGGCAAAGAGGTACGGTGGGATGGCGGCGATTCTCTTCGACGGTGATGGCATGGTGCGGATTGTACCGAGACGCCCATGCGGCGCCTCCAAGCACTACGGCTGAAGCGCGAACAAGCAGATGCCGACTGCGACCGCAAGATTCAGGCTCTCAACGTCCGCCGCGATCGGAATCCGCGCTTGCCACCGAGCTTTGTGGAGGGCCTCTGGGGCAATCCCCTTCCCTTCCGCGCCGAACAGCAGGCCGAGGCGCTGACGATCCGCCGCGCCGAGGCATTCGGTTATCGTCAGCTCAGCCCTTGGGTCCAGAGCCAGCCATTGGCGCTCGCCCCGATCCGCAACGACCGTAGACAGATCGCATCGGGCAATCCGAACGCGGTGCAGATATCCTGCCGCCGCCCGTCGAACCGAGGCGTTGACTCGGACGCTGCCGGCGTCCTCCAGTAACAGAGAGCGGATCCCGAAGGCGGCCGCCGTTCGAATGACCGCGCCGAGGTTCCCCGGATTTTCGATGCCCGCCAGCGCAACGAGCGGCCCGGGTTGGGAAAGAGCCTCCGCAGCAGTCCCGTACGCGTACGGCTTGACACGCGCCATGACACCCTGGTGCGGGACCTTGCCGATCTGGGAGGTGAAGAAGACCTCATCCCTGATTTCCGTTTTGAGACCGTGGGCGTTTGCCAGCGAAAGCAAGTCCGGGTGTGCCTCTCTACCCTGCTCTGTGAAGAACACCGCAGTCGCCTCCCCAGTTTGGAGCGCCTCCAGGACGGCGTGCACGCCATACGCCAGTTTTTCACTCCGCGACACGCGCAAGTCCCTCGCCACGGAACGAGTATAACCCTCGGCGATGCGTAGAGGGAAAATACTCCGGCAATCCCAAGCGAAGGACGTAGAGCGGTGATCGAGGGCAGCCCGATCGCGTGCGTAGCCCTCGTAACTCCGTTTGACGAACAGGGAGAGGTTGACGAGGCTGCGTTTGCCCGACTGATCGCCTGGCATGAGGCGAACGGAATGGATGGGATCGTCGTTGCGGGCACGAACGGCGAAGGCCCAAGCTTGACTGGACCGGAGAAGCGCGACCTCTGCGCCCTCGCCTGCAGCGTTCGTGGAAGCCTGAAGGTCATCGCGGGTTTGGGCACATGCTCGATCAAGGAAGCGACGTGGCTGGCGCGTCGCGCGTACGAGGCTGGCTGCGACGCCCTCTTGGCCCTGCCTCCCTTCTACTTCCGAAATGCGAGCGCGCGGGGCATTCGCGCCTTCTTCGACGCGCTTCTGCGCGAATCGCCCCTTCCGGTCATCGCGTACAACCACCCGATCACGGGCGTGGACCTGTCCCCGGAAATCCTCGCCGACCTCGCAAGCGAGCACGAGAACCTGATGGGAGTGAAGGACAGTAGCGGAGACTATGACCGGTTTCTCGAGTACCGGAGACGTCTGCCGGGCAAACTTGCGCTCGTAGGGGATGAAACGTTGCTGCTGAAGAGCCTTCAGGACGGAGGGAACGGCACAATCAGCGGCCTCGCCAACAGTCTGCCTCACCTGGTCGCTCGGCAAGTTCGCGAGCAGAACCCTGCCCTCCAGAGGTTGATTGACGAGGCGTGCGCGGGCCTAAAAGCTCATCCGGCGCCTGCCGTGCACAAGTTCGTCTTGAGCGAGCTGGGACTGCCGGGCGGTTACCTCCGCCCTCCCCTGGAGCCACTCAACGAGACGCAACAGTCAGCCGTGCGGGATTTCCTGAGTTCCTTCGAGGCGCGTCCGTCCCTCTCGGCTTAGGCAGCAGCCTCTTCTTCTGTGTCTGGGGTGTCTGGGGTGTCTGGGGTGTCAGGCTGATCCGGCTCCTCCCCCGCGGCTGGCTGCTCAGACGCCGCCGAGGCTTCCGCTTCATCCGAGCCGCCCTCCGAATCTACGGGTGCGGCCCCACCTTCTACGTCCGCCAAGAACTCGGTCAAGATGTGAATACCCTGCAACAGCCTGGCGAAGGTAACGCCGACGTCAAAGCCTCCGCCTTCATACTCCGAGCCTGGTACGACACGTACGACCTGCCCGACTGCGACAACGGGTTCCTCGGCGTTCATGTCAATCTGCATGTGCACCAGGATCCCCTGGGCCAGGGGCGCGCGCGCCCGAACTCGAGCTCCTGTACGGCTGATATTGATGACCCTGCCGAGACTCCTGCGGGTCGTCTTTGAGCCGTCGTCGTCCACGAGCACGTACGACACGACGACGCCAAAATTGGCGTCCTTGCGCGGAGCGCGTCGGCTCTCTTCGTCCTCGCAGCGCACGCCGGCTACCGCGAAATCCACTCCATCGCCAGACGGCCGCATCTCGTCAATCTTGCCCCAGTACACCTGGGCCTGCTCGCCTGGACCCTTGACCATGAGCGTGGTCCCTACCGCGAGGTTCAGCATCTCGCGGGGGCCGTGCATCTTGAGGCTACCGTTGCCGACCTCAAGGACCTTCGCCGTAAAAGACTCGAGTTCCTCGGTGCCGGCCATCGCCACCTCTAACTCCTGTTCCGGCTGGAAGGGCAGATCCGCGCTCATCCTACATGGGATTATCGGCGCAGAAGGTGCCCGCCTAAAGAGCCTGGCCTGCAGCCGGATATCGCCCGACCGGAACGATGACCGTCCGCTGAATACCCCTTGACTCCACGGAGAAAACCGCCATTTCGCCCGGCTCGAGAGAATACAGGTACTCCGCGACGTCCAGCGCGCTGTCCACGACCCGTTGACCGGCTCGCCGAATCAGCTCTCCTTCCTTCAGGCCTACCGCGCTCGCTGGGCTGGGCGCAGAGACGGAGAGAATGACGACGCCCTGCGTCGAGTCACCGTACCGTACGCCGATATACGGATGGTGAGAGAGGTTATTGCGGTCCTGGAGCGTCGCTACCGCTCGGGCGAGCGTCTTGGTCCCAACCGAGAACGCAACCACTGGCGGGGCGGGACCGATCTCCGTCGCCGCGGGATTCGGACTCTCGAGGGCCGACGAAAGAATTCCCACCAACAGACCGTTTGCATCAAAAACCGGAGCGCCGTTGATGTTCGAGCTTCGCGCCTCGAACCGCACTTCTGTCAGCGGCGAGTACACGCGGTTCGGCCCGACCGCACCGGGAAGGTTTACGCGAGTGATACCGACCCGAACAGCCCCTTCTGGCACGACGGCGAGACCGATGCCTTGAGTCGCCGAGCTTGCAAGGGCCGCGTACGGAGCCCCTTGAACGGCCTGTGCTGGAGCGAGAAGTGCCAGCCCGCTCACCGGGTCCGTTCGACGTACCGTGTACGCCACGGAAATCGAGGCGTTCTCTCCCACGACCGCACCGCTTGCAACTCTTTTCGCCGCTTCCAGGGTCGTCAGAGCCGAACCGTTGCTGTCAATCAGCACGGCTTCGCCAACGACCTCTTCCCCGGCGCGCAGCACGAGCGTTCGCTGCTGGGCGTGCTGTGCCAGAGCTGGACTGAGCGGAGGTGCAAGTCCATCCTGTCCGCTCACGGAAACGGAGACAAGGACCAAGGCGATCTTAGCCGCCGAAAGCAACACCCTCGGTGCCCTCCATCTCGATCGCTTTGCCGCCGTCTTCCAAAATCACGACCGTCTCGTCCTCCGCGGGGGGACTCGGCTCATTGAGGCTGTCCGGCGCGGCAGCGCTTTCGTTCGAAGGGGCGCTCCGCGTCGGCGCGGCAGGCGTTCTCTTCTTGTTGGCGCGCTGCGCGGGAGCGGGTTGCTTGGCCACTGGAGGCGCGACATCTACTTTCACCGTCGGCTCTGCCGTGCCTGATCCCACGCTCCCTTGGATGTCCTCGATCAGCGACGGAACCCATTCGTGCGGAGCAGGCAGATCTTGAAGGGCTACAACGGGCGTCTCGTCCGCGATAGGGGCTGACCGTGTGGACGTTGCGATTTGCTGGACTACGACGAGAGTCAGCAGTCCCGCGGCAACCGCGCCAATGACGCCGAGAGCGGGAAGCGCCCGCTGTTTTCGAATCGTCTGCTGGAACACCGCGTCGCGGAGACGTTCCGAAGAGAAAGAAGGCGCTGGAGGCGGCGGGACCGCGTTCAAGAGTTCCGCTTGCTTTCGGTAAGCCTCATACTCCCGGCGCAGTTCGGGGTCCTGGGAGATCTGCTCCAGCAACGACTCTGCCTCGGCGCCTTCCAATTCGCCGTAGGCGAGGGCAATGATCTGTTCTTCCAGTTTACGCTTCATCGTTCGAGACCTCATTCGCCATGCCCTCTTCCAAGAGTGGCTCCAGGATCTTCCGGAGCGCGCGACGCGCACGAAGCACTCTCAACTTTGCTCCGCCGTTCGAGCACCCGAAGACCTCACCGATCTCCTCGTAGTCCTTCCCTTCCAAATCTCTCATTACGATCGCCGTACGGTGGTGTTCCGGGAGCTGAGCAATCGCATCGCGGACGATTTTCGCCCGTCGCTCCTGTTCGATCTTTTCGACCGGGCTTGGTGCGGCGTTTGCCATCGTCATCCACTCGAGGCCGCCCTGCGCTTCCTTCTGTTCCAAGTTGCTTCGCCGCTGGCTCATCCGGATCCGGTCCGTGCACAGGTTCAAAGCGATCCGAGTAATCCATGTGGAAAAGCGCGCCTTGGCTTGGAACTTATGCAGATTCGTAAACGCTCGGACGAACGCTTCCTGGGTGATATCTTCGGCTTCTTCCTGCCTTTGCACCATCTGGTAGATAAACCGGTAAACGGCAAGGCGGTGGCGCTCATAAAGCACCTCGTACGCTTGAAAGTCGCCCTCTCGGACGGCTTGAATCAATGCCTCGTCCGTGGTCGCGCCCATAGCGTCCTGCTTCGGGATTGCTGCATCCATCTCTTCAGGGGTCTCCTCGCGTTTACCCATACTCTTGACGCTCGAACGGCTCTTCGGTTACACCGCCGGGAAAGGCATAATCGGCCTTGTTACCCCTACGATACCACCATGAGCGAGATCGAGAAGGTTCTTCGGCAAGGCGCCCTGGTTGCCGCACCCGCCCTGTTGGGGATGGTGGTCCGCGTCAACGGGTGCGCGGCCCGTATTGTCGAGGTGGAGGCGTATCTGGAAGAGGATCCCGCAAGTCATTCCTACAAAGGTCCGACGAGGCGCAACGCCCCCATGTTCCTTGGAGGCGGGCACGTCTACGTCTACCGCAGCTATGGCGTCCACTGGTGCCTGAACATCGTTACCGGCAAGGAAGGGGTTGGCGAGGCGGTCCTTCTGCGTGCGGCGGAGCCGTTGGAAGGGATCCCGCTCATGCGTAGCCGAAGGGGTGAACGGCACCCGGATCACAGGCTCCTTGCCGGTCCGGGCAACCTCTGCGCCGGTCTCGGAGTAGACGGTTCCTTCAGCGGAGAGCCTCTCGGCTTGCGTGTTTCCCTGCAGGGCCGGCCGGGTCTTGTCCGTGCCGTAGCCACCCCCCGAGTCGGCATCTCCCAGGCGACGGATCGTCTGTGGCGTTTTGTTGACCCTGCCAGCCGGTCCCTCAGCCGACCCCTCGGACGCACGCGTGCTTGATCAGGCTGCCGAGGGCTCGGCGAACTCCCATTGCTTGGACTCGACCAGCACTTCGAGGTAACAGTCGCGTATCTGCTCCGGGCTCAAAGAGCGGTACCGAGCCGTATCCCACATCCCCCTTTCCCAGGCAACCGTGCACCGAAGCGCGTCGCGAAGGTCGTTTCCCTTTCCCACAAGTGCCTCCCTTATCTCTTCCGCGACGGGCAGACTTGACACGAGTTCCCTCATCGGGCGGCGCATCAGAATGGGCAGGACGGAGAGCAGACCGGTCAAGAAGTACGCGCCGGTGTCCGCGGCCCCTGCTGCCTGAGCGAGGCGGGCGCACATCTTCGCTCGGATCAGCCCTGTCTCGAACGCCGCGAGGTCCGCGCCGTCCGTAGCTCCTGCCAGCACGAGCAGGGCGATCGCCCGAACGGTGTTGTAACCGAGGTAGGCGATCGCTTCTCCAAGGCTCTTGAGGTTCGTCGGCGCGGCGACGAATGCGCTCCTCACGTAGCGAAGAATCCGGTATGCCATGCCGCTGTCCTGGGCAACCAACTCTTCGATCTCCCGTACGGTGACCTCGGCGTCGCAGAGCTTTCCAATGAGATGCATGACGACAGGGCGGTTCGTGTGGTGGATTCTTGCCGTGATGAATTCCGGGCGGCAGTGGAAGTAGCCCTGGAACAGATCGAAACCCAACGTCTGGCAGGTACGGAACAGCTTGCGGGATTCGACTTTCTCGGCAAGAAGGCGTACGTTGTAGTCCTTAAGGCGATTCACCTCGGCAGCGATCTCTGACGGACGTTTGCCGAGGACGTCGAGCTTGACGTAGTGAGCGAGTTCCAAGAGTGGCTTCTTGGAGTCGTCGTAGACGAAATCGTCCAACGCTATCGAATAGCCCATCGCGCAGGCGTCCTCGAGAGCGTGCAGGACGGCTTCCGTCGGCTCTACCGTTTCGAGGACCTCAATGACCACGCGCTCGGGCGGCAGCGCTGTCACGTAGCCGCACAGCAGTTGTTCGGTATCCAAGTTGAGAAAGGCACGCTTCGGTCCGACCAAGTTGTCAAGGCCGATCGTTGTGAGGGTCGTCGCCAAGGCTTCAGCGCCCTCGCGGCTCCCCACCGTTGGTACGCTGGAGCCCGTGCCGGTTCGGTACAGGATTTCGTAGCCGTAGACGCGCAGCTGGCGATCGAAGATCGCTTGGCGCGCTAAACCGACGACGAGACTCCGTGAAGCCACCTACGGTTTATTGTTGGAGGCTGAACCCTTGGGGTTTAGCCTGCCGACGACCGAACGTCCACCTCGCCGTGCCACTGCGGCAGCGGCCCGAGG
>RFHN01000054.1 GCA_003695835.1 Armatimonadota bacterium | reverse complement strand
TCGTCAGTGGGCCATTGTAACAGCCACTTTCATCATTCTGTTCATCGGGATTTTCACGTTGAAGGGGATCCTTGAAACACCGAAGCACCACACGCCGGAACCTCCAGCGGTCGCAGGCGAGGCATCCGCGGTGAATGCCTCGGAGTAGCGTGGCTGCGGCGAAGCGTGGTGGCGGAATGACGCTCGTCATAGGCGAACGGGAAATCGAAAACTACACTGAAAGCCATGGAACGTGACACTCATTCAATGCGGATGCTCGTGCTCAACACCGTTGCGTTCACGGTCTGCTTTGCCGTGTGGATGCTTTACGGTGTTCTGATTACGTTCTTAGTAGACCAGCAGTATCTCCACATTGACAAGGCTCAGATGGGGTGGTTGATCGGAATCCCCGTTCTCACGGGTTCCGTGATGCGCCTACCTTTGGGGATGCTTACGGACCGCTACGGTGGCAAGCCAGTCTACATCGGCGTCATGCTTTTTGCCGCCCTTGGGTTGCTGGTGACGAGCCGAGTGTCCACGTATGAGGGGTTTCTCTTGGGTGGGTTGCTGTTCGGCATGAGCGGCGCGTCTTTCGCCGTCGGCATAGCGTACACGTCCGTTTTCTTCCCGAGGGAGCGACAAGGGACCGCGTTGGGGGTGTTCGGAGTAGGGAACGCCGGCGCAGCGGTGACGACGTTGTTTGCGCCAGCGCTGCTGAAGCGGTTTACGAACGGCGGGGCTGAGATCGAAGGGTGGCGCACGCTTCCCCTCGTGTATGCCGTCGCCCTGCTCGCCATGTGCGCGGTTTTCTTCCTGTTCGCGGTCAACAAGAAGCCTCCGCACGCTGGGTCGTCCTCTTTCCTCGAGATGCTTCGTCCGCTGCGCGACATCCGTGTCTGGAGGTTCGGTCTTTACTACTTCATCGTCTTTGGAGCCTTCGTCGCGCTTTCGCAGTGGCTTGTACCCTATTACTTGAACGTTTACGGGATGTCGCTGGCAATGGCTGGTTACCTGGCGTCCGTCTTCAGTCTTCCCTCCGGTGTGATCCGGGCGTTAGGGGGATGGATGAGCGACAAGTTTGGAGCCAGGACGACGATGTACTGGGTACTGACGACCTGCATCGTTTGCTTCGTCCTATTGATTGTGCCTCGCATGGAGATTCGTTCTCCCGGGCAGGGCATCATGGCGGATCGGGCCGGAACAGTCCGCGAAGTAACCTCGGACGCCATCGTCGTGGAAAACGAGAGGATCCCGCTAAAGAAGGAAGTACCGCTGGATCCTCAGATGTTGGAAGAAGGTGTGTTTGTCTTGCCCGTAGTTCGGTCTTGGCAGGAACCCGCGGTCAAAGTCGGACAGCGAGTGCAGAAGCGAGAGATCCTGGCGCGGGGGATTACGCACATCTACTTCCAGGCCAACGTGTGGGTTTTTACCGTGCTCGTGTTCATTGCGGGCATTGCCATGGGCATTGGAAAGGCTGCAGTGTACAAGCACATCCCTGAGTATTTCCCGTCGGATGTTGGAACCGTCGGAGGTCTCGTTGGGGTGCTTGGTGGCTTAGGCGGATTCCTCTGCCCGATCCTCTTCGGATACATGCTCCGTGGGGCCGGCTTGTGGACGTCGTGCTGGATGTTCCTCGCTGCAATCACCATCGTCGCCCTGGTGTGGATGCACATCGTCGTCCTCCATATGACGAAGGGACAAACGTCTCCCAAGTAGTCCGGGTGGCTGTATGACGGTGGTCATAGCGGATTGAGGCGGCTCGGAAGAAAATCGGGCCGTGAAAAACCCACAGGCATCAGAAAGCACACGCCCAAAAAGCGACGTCATCGAGGGTTGGGATCCGAACGACGAGCAGTACTGGGAGACAACGGCAAAACCGATTGCGTGGCGAACGCTCTGGATCACGACGTATTGTCTTCTTCTGAGCTTCTGCACCTGGTTCATGGTCAGCGCGATCGTGGTCAAGCTGACCGGAATCGGCTACCGGTTCGATAAGTCCCAGTTGTTCTGGTTGAACTCTATGCCTGGGCTTGCGGCTGGCAGCCTTCGCATCATCCACACCTTCCTCATTCCGATTTTTGGGACGCGAAAGACGGTCGCTGTCTCCACATTGCTGCTGGTAATCCCATCCCTTGGCTGGGGTTTCGCCGTGATGAATCCGAACACGAGCTACGCCACGTTCATGATCCTTGCGTTCTTGGCGGGCCTGGGCGGCGGCAACTTCAGCTCGTTCATGCCCAGCACGTCGCTTTTCTTCCCAAAGAAGCTCCAGGGAACAGCGCTGGGCATCCAGGCGGGGCTGGGAAATTTCGGCGTGAGCGTCGCCCAGTTCCTGATTCCTGTCGTGATCGGGATCTCTCTCGTTGGTAGCGGGCAAACTTTCAAGACGGACCAGGCATCCCAGACGATCTATCTCCAGAACGCGGCGTTCGTGTGGGTTCCCTTCGTTCTCTTGGGCGCGTTGTTGGCTTGGTACGGTCTACGCACCGTGCCCGTGCGGGCCAATCTGCGCGAACAGTTTGACATTTTTTCGGAAAAACACACCTGGCTGATGACGAGCCTGTACATCATGACGTTTGGATCGTTCAGCGGCTACGCGGCGGTGTTTCCTTTGTTGATCAAGGAAACGTATTCCAAGTTCCCGGGCGGCCCGGAGCCGCTTGCCTATGCGTTTCTCGGGCCGCTGATCGGCGCTCTGATGCGTGTGGTGGCTGGACCGTTCGCTGACAAGCTCGGTGGGGCCCGGGTCACCCACTACAGCGCAGTCGGCCTGCTGGTTTGTGCGATCGGCGCAACGTTCTACATGAACCCAACGGGTTTGGAATCTTGGGGCGGGTTCTTATTGTTCATGCTTGGCTTGTTCTTCTTTAGCGGGGTTGGGAACGCCTCCACGTTCAAGCAGATGCCGATGATTTTCCCGCCTCGGCAAGCGGCTGGCGTAATCGGCTGGACCTCGGCGATCGCCGCGTACGGCCCGTTTGTTTTCTCTGTCCTCATCGGGGCCATCATCGCCCGTACGGGCAGCGCAACCCTGTTCTTCTATGGGGCGGCGGTCTACTACGCGGTGAATCTCGTGATCAACTGGTGGTTCTACTATCGAAAGAACGCCGAGAAGCCGTGCTGAGTCGGGCTTGGTCGAGGGGTTGCAACCAAATCGCAGCGTGAAACGTTAACCCTGCTGATGAATCTGATTTGGCTTGCGATTGCGGGGCTGATCGCGGGGGCGATCGCCAAGGCGTTGATGCCCGGGGAGAGGGCGGAGCCCAAGGGTTGCTTGATGACGATGCTGCTCGGCGTCGCCGGCTCCATCCTGTTTGGGCTGCTTGCCGGTCTCTTTTTGGGTTGGGATACGAGCGGAAGCCTTCTCGGGCAGATCACGGCGGGCGTTCTCGGTGCGATGATCATCATTTGGGCTTTGCGGAAGTTCGGGCGTTGACCCCGGGCGCATGGCGTGTGGGTATACTGTGCCGCGCCGTGGGCTCATAGCTCAGTCGGTTAGAGCGCGCCCCTGATAAGGGCGAGGTCGGTAGTTCGAATCTACCTGGGCCCACCATTCCTGTGACCGTTTTCGGCTCCCGCGCGTCCAAACGGGTGGAAGTTCCTTTGACATTACGCGCCTAAGGCTGCCATACTGAAGGCCGCACAGCGCTGACTGGAGGAGTTTAGTAACGTGAAAGCAACGACGACCCGACTCTGTCTTCTTCTCGCCGGACTGTTGTCTGCGAGCTCCCTTTTTGCAATTTCTGGGCCTGCCCCGCTCGGTTGGCGATGGTTCGGGAAAACCGATTTCGCTCCGACGGCTAAGCCCGTCGTGAGCGGCGACAAGATCTTCGTCGCGGTAGGCCGGCGCGTTTACGCCATTGACCCGACCTCCGGCACGGAGCTCTTCCACTTCCCACAAGGGCAAGAGCCGGATGGAGATTTCCGCGCAGACCTCGCGGTCGTTGGCGACACCGTCGTGGCGCCGAATTCGAACAAGTTCGTCTATGCCTTCAATCGCAACGATGGCACAAAGAAATGGTCCTTCCATCTGGGTAATGGGGTGGCGCGCACGGTCGTGGCGAACGACACGACCGTTTTCCTCTTCACGACGGATGACCGAATTGTGGCGCTGAATGCCGATACTGGCGCGAAGGCGTGGACGACGGACCTCCAACTCGACGGCAGCCAGACCGGTTCAGCGGTGATCGCGGACGGTCAACTCATCTTCTACACCACCGATGGTCGGGTGATGGCGATTGACGCGGTCACGCAGCGCAAGAGTTGGGAGATGCGCATCCTGACGGTTCCGTTCAACCCGATGCCGACGGTTCTGGGCAGCACGGTGTTCCTCGTCAGCGGCGATCAGGTCGCGCTCGTCGCGGCGCGAACCGGCCGCGCGTCGTATGTCGTTCGGTTGCCGGAGAGGGTAGTTGGTGGAGTGGCGGTTACGCCCAAGGGCGGAGTTGCTGTAACCGAGCGCGGCAACGTGTATGCCTTCCAGCTGGATGGGCGTCAATATAGCCGAAAACCTCTGGAGCTGGACGGATTCGTTCAAGTTCCTCCGCAACCCGCGGGCGACACGGCTGTCGTCCAGATGACGAACGGCGCGTTCTATCTGATTGATCCCGCCGACCTCAATCCTCGCGTCGTTTGGGAGTACACGACGCTCCCGCTCCCAGGGACGATGCGCAAGATTCGCTCGGGTGACTCCGGCGGAGGCGGTGGCGGCAACCTCGGAGGCGGCGGTGGCGGAAATCTCGGCGGCGGAGGCGGCAACCTCGGCGGTGGCGGAGGAACCAACCGGGGTGGCGGTAGCAGCGCCGAAAAGGAAGTTCCCGCTGATTACGTCGCCGCGTTTGCCCCCATCGTCGGTTCCGGTGAGCGGCTCTACGTCTTGACCGAGGACGGCAGCCTCTTCGGGTTTGGCCGGGATATCGGCGTAGACGAAACCGGCCCCTCGATCGAGATGCTGACCCCGCCCAGCGGTTCGGCGATGAACGGCTTCTTGAACACGGACTTCGTTTTCCGAATCGAGGACCAGGGCAGCGGCCTGATGAAGCAGAGCATCTCGATTCAGTTCAACGACCAGCCGATGAAGTTCGAGTACGTACCCGCCGGCGGATATGTGTACGTCCGGATCCGCCCGGCCGGTAGCACGCAGCCGGGGGCCAATCTGCCGTTGAGTGACGGGTTCCGCGTCATCACCGTGTCCGCAACGGACTGGATGGGCAACCTGAGCGAGAAGAAGTTCACGGTTCTCATTGACAATACGTTGCCGGCGATCCAGGAGCGCGTTGTGGATCAGAGAACTGGCTCAAGCGGTGGCCGCGGACCGGGCGTAGGCGGAGGAGGCTAAGCCGCTCTCTTATGCGCGAGCCGGGCTTCTGGCAAGCGCTTTTGAGTCTCGATCTCAGCGCGCGGAAGTTCCGCGAGCTGCTGAAGGAAATTGGGCCGGATTGTCGGACAGCTGAGGAGCTGAGCCGGTCTCCGGCCCTATCGCCGAAGCAGAGGGAGGCGATACAGCAGCGGTTTCCGCTTCCCCCGATTCCGGAGGATGTTCGCGTGCTGCCGATGGACGACCCGGCGTTCCCAGAAAACGTCCGGCTGAGCGCCGATCCCCCGCCCGCGCTTTTCGTCCGCGGCTCGCTCGAGCCGCGCGATGCGCTCGCCGTGGCGATCGTCGGGACGCGTAAGGCCTCTCCCTATGGGCAATCCCTCGCAATGCGGTTAGCGAAGGAGCTGGCCTCGGCGGGGATCACCGTCGTCAGCGGCGCCGCCTATGGAATTGACGCCGCTGCGCACAAGGGTGCGTTGGAGGCTGGCGGGCGCACGATCGCCGTACTTGGGTGTGGTGTGGATCGAGCCTATCCGAGCTCCCACCGGTCCCTTCTCGATCGTATCGCTTCCTCTGGCGCCGTCGTGAGTCAGTTTCCGATCGGCACGCCTCCGGACGCGTTCCGATTCCCGAGCCGCAACTTCGTCATCGCAGCGCTCTCTCGGGCGGTCATCGTCGTCGAGGCGCCAGCCAAGAGCGGCGCTCTCATCACGGCTGTGGCTGCCGTCGAAGAGGGTCGGCACGTATTCGTGTGTCCGGCGCCGATGGACGCGGAGTCCCACTATGGCGGATTTGCGCTCGTCAACGAGGGAGCCACTCTGCTCTTTGACATCGGTCAAGTCCTCGAGGTTCTCGGAATCGAGGGCGACTTGCCCACGTCGAGCGAGGAAGAGGATCTTTCCGAGAGCCAGAAGCGGATCTTGGAGCTGATCGGCGGCGTTCCCGTTCTGGCAGACACCATCAGCGATACGCTCGACTTGCCGTCCAGTCAGGTTCTCGCGGAGCTGACGCAGCTGGAGCTGATGGGCAAGGTGGCCCGGCTCGGCGGAGGATTTGTCCGGTCGTGAGAGCCAATCGCTTCGACGGGCGGGCGTGGCAGGTGGTGGAGGTGGACTTCGACGTGTCGTCTCTGCGCGTCGAGGCGGACGGAAGGGATTCGAGTTTGCCAACTCTTTGTCCTGGCTTGGTGGACATCCATTGCCATGGCGTCGCTGGTTTCGATGTCAACGAGCGCCGTGGGGCGGACGTGATTCGGGAGCTGCGCGAGCGGGGTGTTGAATGGGTCTGCCCCACGACGGTAACGGCTTCCTGGGAGGAGCTGCGGCAAGCGATCCGATCCGTGCCACCCGACTGTCCGGGATTTGCCGGCTTCCACCTCGAAGGACCGTACTTGAACCCGGTGCGGAAGGGGGCGCAGAGGTCGGAGCTGATGCGGCTGCCGGACGCCGAGGAATTGCACGGTGAGCTCGGAGAGATGCTCGACTCCGTGAGGATCGTAACGCTCGCTCCCGAGTTGCCCGGGGCGGAGGCTGTGATTCGGTACCTCTATCACCGCGGCATCCTTGTCAGCGCAGGCCATACCGATGCGACCGCAGCCGTGCTGGAGGCAGCGTGTCGAGCCGGCCTTCGTCACCTGACTCACTTCTACAACGCGATGCGCCCCTTTCACCATAGGGAACCGGGCTGCGTCGGATTCGGCTGGGCTTCCACCGTGATTTGCGAACTCATCTACGACCGGGTGCACGTGTCGCGGTCGGCCGCGGACGTTCTCTTCCGTCTCAAGCGCCCCGAGGAGGTCATCGCAGTCAGCGACGGGACAAAACTGAGCGGCCTAAGAAGTGGAACGGAGGAGACCTTATGGGGAGCAAAGGCGCGAGTGGAACGCGGAGCTGCGCGTCGAGAGGACGGCTCGTTGTGCGGCAGCGCAGTGACGCTTGTGGACGTTTTTCGGAACCTCTGGCAGGACTTCGAAGACGGCCCCGAGAGGGCGATCCGCGCTTGTTCCCTCAATCCAAGACGCGCTCTCGGGTTGCCTGCCCCCTCGCTTTGGCTGCTCGTGGGGAAAGACGGCGAGGTGCTCGAGGTGCGAACGGGTATGCTGCACGAGCCTGCGGTCTGACGGCAGGCGGGGCATGTCGGTCCTGACTTCCATCAAACGTCTTTTGCTGGGCGCTCCGATTGCGACGAAGCATGCCCACCATCAGCGCTTAAGCAAGTTTCTCGCTCTTCCGCTCTTTGCGAGCGACAACATCTCGTCGGTCGCCTACGCGAGCGAAGAGATTCTGCTCATGCTGATCCTCGCGGGAAGCGCATCCTTGAAGTACGGGATCTATGTAGCGCTGGCCGTGGTCATCCTCGTGTTGATTGTTATCACGAGTTACACGCGTACGATTTATGCGTATCCCCAGGGAGGCGGTGACTATCGCGTCGCGAGCGAGAACCTGGGTCCGCTGTTTGGTCGCATCGTTGGCGGCGCCTTGATGATTGACTACACGTTGACGGTCGCCGTGAGTGTGAGTAGCGGCGTCCTTGCGATCGTTTCGGCCTGGCCCGACCTACATCCTTACATTGTGGATATGGGCGTGGCGGCGGTGCTGCTCTTGGCGTTCGTGAACTTGCGAGGGCTTCGGGAAAGCGGGTCTGTGTTCGCCCTGCCAACCTACTCGTTCGTGGTTCTCATGGTGAGTATGGTGGTGTACGGGATCGTTCGGACGATGGGAGTCTCGTTTGCGCCGCCGCCCGTGGAGCCTCAACAAGCCCTCACGTTGTTCCTGATCCTACGCGCCTTTGCTGCGGGTTGTGCGGCGTTGACAGGTATTGAAGCGATCGCTGACGGCGTCCCGGCATTCAAGGACCCTGCGCCGAGAAACGCGTCGCAAGCGCTGTTCATTTTGGCGGGCATTCTCGTGGTGATCTTTATGGGAGTAACTTGGCTTGCCGTTCACCTCGGGATCACGCCGATGAGTACGGAGGAGCCGGGCTACCGGACGGTCGTCGCTCAGGTCGCGATGGCCGTGTTTGGCGATGGACCGATCTTCTTCGCTATCCAGATCGCCACGATGGCGATCCTGATTCTGGCTGCCAATACGGCGTTTGCAGACTTTCCCCGTTTGTGCAGCTTCATGGCGATTGATGGCAACTTGCCCCGCCAGCTCGCCGTCCTCGGAGACAAGCTCGTCTACCAAAACGGCATCATTCTGCTCGCTTTGACTTCCGGCGGCTTGATCCTCGCGTTTGGCGGCGATGTTCACAAGCTGATCCCGCTCTACGCGCTCGGCGTGTTCACGGCGTTTACCTTGGGCCAGGCGGGGATGGTGCGGTACCAACTCAAGCACAAGATGCCGAAGTGGGGAGCGGTGGTCAGTTTCATCGGCATGTGCACGACGGGCGTCGTCTGGTTTGTCGTCCTCATCACCAAGTTCACAGCCGGGGCCTATCTGGTTGTCATCGCTCTCACGGTGTTGGTTCTGACGTTTGCTGGAATCCGCCGCCACTACGACTATCTTGCGAAAAGCCTGAACCCAGACCCGTCGTATCGGCCGAAGGCAGCGGACTCGACGGTAATCGTTCTCGTCCCGCGGGTGCACAAGGGCATTCTGCAAGCGTTGGAGTATGTAAAGGCGTTCAGTAAGGACGTGCGCGCTCTCCATGTGGCGATCAATCCGGCTACCGTGGGCGCCGTCAAAAAGGAATGGGACGAGTACGTCGGCGATATCCCGTTGGTGATCCTCGAGTCGCCTTATCGCTCTCTCGTCGAGCCGATCGTCGAGTATATCGAAGCGGCGACACAAGAGAACCCGGACCGCATGCTGACGGTCGTAGTGCCTCAGGCCGTGCCGAAATACTGGTGGCAGTCGGTCCTTCACAACAACAGTGCGGAGCCGATCCGGCGAGCGTTGGCGGCGAAGAAGAACGTCGTGATTACGAATGTGAGGTACTTCTTGGAATGATCGTAGAGTCCGTTGATGACATCATCAAGCTCTCTGGACATCTGACTTCCAATCAGTGGGAGACGATCCGGACCGCCGCCAACCTTCTGTTGAAACAACACCCTGAGGGCGTCGTCGTGGATTGCAGCGGGCTGGAGGAAGTGACTCCCGAGGGCGCGCAGACGTTCCTCGACATGCTGCTTCACATCGAGTCGCAAAACGCGCGGATCATCGTTGCGAACGTCCCGCCGCATGTCGAAGAAGCGATCCGCCACGTACCCGAAGTGCGCTCGCGCCTCGCAATCGCGAAGAGCGTCGAGGATGCTCGGAAGAGCCTGACTGTGCAGCAGACCTTCGCAGCGGAAGCGACGGTGGAATCCAAGACGCTCAAGCCGAAGAGCCACCTGATCATTACCCTCTCCGGCGGTCGTTCGGATACGTACGCGCTTGCGGTGGCGGCAGCGCTGGCGGAAATGCGCCAACTGGCGGTGATGGTGCTGTATCCGATCATGATTCACCGGTCCCAGCCACTCACGGTGCCGATCCCCGAAGAGGAGGAGGCGGGCCAGGCTGCGTTGGCGGAAGCGGAACAGTTCTTCGAGTCTCACCGAATCAAGTGTGAGACGTTCATGAAGCGGGGGCGGGCGCTCTACGCGATCATCGAGGAGATCAGCGAGCAGCAAGAGGAAAAGCTCGTCGTGGTCTCGCTGCCGGACGCAGACACTCGGGCAAAGGAACCGGCTTCGACCGCAGAGCACCTTCTCGCCGATGTGCGTTCCGAACTCATCCTTGTGCGGCATCCGTTCGACGAACCGCCCGCTACGACGCCGCAGGAGTAGCCTCTTGCGACATAATCGCTGATATGGGCACAGTAACGACGCAGATCGAAGAGTTACTGCAGAGCCAAGAGCCGGTGCACGTCCGCGCCCCTCGTGGCACCGAACTCCACTGCAAGGGCTGGATCCAAGAAGCCGCTCTTCGGATGTTGCTGAACAACCTCGACCCCGAGGTGGCGGAGCGTCCGCTGGAGTTGGTCGTGTACGGAGGCATCGGCAAAGCGGCGCGAAACTGGGACTGCCTACGTGCGATCGTGCGGACCCTGCTGACGCTCGAGAATGACGAGACACTTCTCGTTCAGAGCGGCAAGCCGGTAGGCGTCTTGCCGTCGCACCCGAATGCGCCTCGCGTGTTGCTGGCGAATTCGAATCTCGTGCCGAAATGGGCGACGTGGGAAGTCTTCCGTGAATTGGATCGAAAGGGTTTGATCATGTTCGGCCAAATGACGGCCGGCTCGTGGATCTACATCGGGACGCAGGGCATTCTGCAGGGCACGTATGAGACCTTCGCCGCTCTCGCGCGAGCGCACTTCGACGGCACATTGGCGGGTCGTCTGGTTGTGACCGCCGGACTGGGTGGTATGGGAGGCGCTCAGCCGCTCGCCATCACGATGAACGAGGGCGTCGCTCTGTGCGTCGAGGTAGACCCGCGACGGATCGAGAGGCGACTGGAGACCCAGTATCTCGATCGCTCCACGGATTCCTTGGATGAGGCGCTCGCCTGGTGCAACGAAGCGCGCGAACGGAAGCAGCCTCTCAGCGTCGGCCTTTGCGCGAACGCCGCGGATGTGCTGCCGGAGTTGGTGCGGCGCGGAGTTACTCCAGACGCTTTGACCGACCAAACGAGTGCGCACGACGTGTTGAACGGCTATGTGCCGAACGGGTTCACGTTGGAGGAGGCGGAGCGGCTTCGCAAGGAGGATCCGGAGCGCTATGTCCGAGAAGCCAACCGCGCCATCTGCGAGCATGTGCGCGCGATGCTGGCGCTTCAGGAGCGGGGCGCCGTTACGTTCGACTACGGGAACAATATCCGCCAAGTCGCAAAGGACAACGGAGTGGAGAATGCCTTCGCGTTTCCTGGATTCGTTCCGGCTTACATCCGTCCTCTCTTCTGCGAGGGCAAAGGGCCCTTCCGGTGGGCGGCGCTGAGCGGGAACCCGTCCGACATCGAGGCGATTGACGAGGCGATCTTGGAGCATTTCGCCGACGACGAGCCACTTTGCCGATGGATTCGAATGGCGTCGCAGCGTGTCAAGTTCCAGGGCTTGCCGGCTCGCATCTGTTGGCTTGGCTTGGGAGATCGAGCCAAGTTGGGCCTGATCATGAACGAGATGGTGCGATCCGGACGCGTTTCGGCGCCTATCGTCATCGGG
>RFHN01000053.1 GCA_003695835.1 Armatimonadota bacterium | reverse complement strand
TGTCCCGTGATGAGAATCGCGCCTTTGCCTTCCTCAAGCGCTTGATGGATCAGCTCGAGGCCGTCACACCGAACGGAACGGCGAACGTCCTCGGCGCTGAGCGCCGGCGCGCGAAGAAAACGCGCCGCCGTTTTGCCGAAATGCTGAAACACCTGTTTTGCGACTCGCTTTGCCTTTCGCGAATCCCAATCAGGGAACACCATCTGCAGGTTGCGAATCGCTTGCTTTCGATGCTTCCCATCCAAGTGATAGGCAAGGGTTCCCAGCGCAATGCCAACACGGTCCGCCCATCGCTCCGGCAGTTTGCATAGGATCCACGAGAGGACGCGTAGGATTCTTCCGGTCACTTCGCTTCCTCCAGCTTCGGCCGCAGAAACGCGACCAGCGCATCCGAATCTACGAACTCGACATCGCTTTCGAGGGCAAAGACCTGCGCCAAGTCTTCGCGGTCCTCCAGTTTCACGGCGTCCTTCTCGGTGCAGACGTAGGTTTTGCGATCATCGAAACGCGCGTGCGATAAAGAGGAATGATCCGGAAACGCAAGCTCTTCTTCGACTTCGAACCCGAGGCTCTCGAGCGAGGCGCGGAACCGCTCCGGTCGGGCGATCGCGCTGACGGCTACCACTCGTTTCGGGGCGTCCTGAACGGAGACGGTGGCGTTCGTTTGGATGCAGCGAAGCGGGCCAAGCCTTCTTTCGTAGAAGAAGGCGGGCAGTCCGTACGGCGGCGGCGTCGCCCCGGAAGGGAGCAGCAAAGCTGCCGCGCGACGAACGTTCGCCTCGGGTTCGCGGAGGGGGCCAGCAGGCAGGCAGCGACGGTTGGTGCGCTCCGGTTGCCAGACGATCAGGTCGAGGGTTCGGGCGAGGGGTAGGTGTTGGAATCCGTCATCGAGCACGAGAACGTCTGCGCCGAGTGTGGGTGCGAGTTTCGCCGCTTCCGTTCGCCGCCGCCCGATCAGCAGAGGCACGTCGGGCAGCTTCGCGCGAGCGAGTGCGCTTTCGTCGCCGTGAATCAGCGCCTCCACGGGTTGTTCGGGGGCCAGGGGAGTTACGCCTTGGCTGGCCGCGCTTCCGTAACCGGACAGCGAGAGCGCAGGGCTATATCCTATTTCCTTCAACATGCGAACGAGAGCGATCGCAACGGGCGTTTTTCCGGATCCGCCCACTTCGAGGTTTCCGACGCAAATCGTGGGCAGGGGTGGGACGAACTGCCGTTTGAGTCCCGAGCGGTAAGCCTGGAGGTAAACTTGCCACCCAGCGGCGTAGATCCAACTCAGCGGCGCGAGCGCGAGAGAAAGTGCCTTCCCGAGCGGGTCTCGTGGATACCAGATTCTTTCCCAGCGCACGTTGCGGATTATGACTGCGCCCAACGGGTGAGCCGGTAGCTCAGTGGCAGAGCAACGGCCTTTTAAGCCGTGGGTCGTGGGTTCGAATCCCACCCGGCTCACCAGCCTTGCTTATCCGGTCCTCGCGCCGGTCGTGATCACGCTTGCGATGGCAAAGGATCGCCGGATGTCCTCGAGGCAGACTTTCACACGTTTGCCGATGTGCGGCTCGCCTTCGGAGAGTTCCAGATAATAGCCGTCATCCGTCCAACCGACAGCCTTGGTCGAGCCGGGCAGCGTGGAGGCGCGCACGTTGCATTCGATGACCTGAGCGCGTCGGAACGGCAGTAGCTCGGCTTCGATCTCCTCGATGTCGCCGTGTTCGATGCGATATTCGTCCTGCGCAAGCGTCGGGTTGCTGCGCACGTAGACCGCTCTCCGCAAGCGATGCTCCAGCTCCTCGACGTTCTCGCCATCCGGTCCGATGAGCGATTCGCATACCGCCGGATTGCACTCGACGTAGAAGGCATTCCCGGGGCTGTGCAGGGCGCGCTGAAGGTCCCGCTCGACCCAGAGGGAAACGGTTTCGGTGCTCGGAACGCGTCCAATGCCGTTGCACTCCGGACACAGAGAAGTGATGCTCTCCGTCACCGATTCGCCCGTCCGCTTTCTGGTCATCTCCACAAGCCCGAGGCTGCTGATGCGGCCCACGCGCGTCCTTGCTCGATCCCGCTTGAGGACCTCTTGAAAATGCTTCAGCAGCTTCTTCCTGTCAGCGGCGCTCGCCATGTCAATGAAGTCCACGACGATGATCCCACCGATGTCGCGCAATCGGAGCTGGCGGCCGACCTCTTCTGCCGCTTCGAGATTCGCCTTGAGAATCGTGTCCGCGAGATTCGTCGTACCGACGTGCTTGCCGGTGTTGACGTCAATGGCGGTAATCGCCTCCATTTCGTCAATCACGAGGTACGATCCGGATTTGAGCCACACTTTCGGATGGAGCAATCGCTCCAGATCTTTTTCGATGTTGTAGTGGTCGAAGATCGGGGTCTCGCCGTCGTAGAGAAAGATCCGATCTTTGAGGGCGGGAACGAGCAGGTCGGAGACGGCATAGACCTTCTCGAATTCGTCCGGGTCGTCAATCACGATCTTGCTGACATCTTCGCTGACAATGTCGCGGAGGGTTCGGTACAGAAGCGACTGGTCGCGGTACACACACGCGGGAGCGCGATGCTTCTTCGCATTCTCGACGACCTTCTGCCAAGCCTTGACCAGGAACCGCACGTCCTGTTTGAGTTCGGTCTGCGTGCGTCCTTCGCACTCGGTTCGCATGACCAAGCCAAACCCTTCCGGCTTGATCTTCTCTCCTACCTTGCGCAGGCGGTCTCGCTCTTTTCGGTCCTCGATCTTTCGGCTGACGCCGAGATGGTTGAGCGTGGGCATGAGCACGACATAGCGCCCTGGGAGGCTGATTCGGGTGGAGACCCTGGCTCCCTTGGCGCCGCGCGGTCCTTTGATGACCTGCACCATGATCTCTTGCCCAGGCTTGATCAGGTCCTTGATCTTGCGCCGGCGCAGCTCGCTCCGTTTGATGCTGGCGGGCGATTCGCCTTCGCCATCCTCCTCGGGGAGAATGTCCGCGACGTAGAGAAAGGCGTTTCGCTCGAGGCCGATGTCCACGAAGGCGGCGTCCATTCCGGGGAGAACGTTCTGAACGAGCCCTTTATAAATGCTGCCGACGACTCGTTCCTCGCGTTCCACCCTGTATTCCATGAGGCGGCCGTCTTCGAGGACAGCGATTCGGGTTTCACGAGGCGTTACGTTAACGACGATTTGTCTGTTCATGCGTTCGGGAGCGCAAAATGGAAGAAAGAGCGTTCTCCGGTCACAGCCTTGGGGCGCGTGGCACGCGGCAGAACTCTCTGTCCTGCGCTTCAGAGCCCTTAGGATACCCCACGGCGGCGGCTACCGAGTGCGCGTGCCGGCTCCGAGCCGTTGCGCTCCGCTATGGCCGGGCAGCCCGATCCGATCGGACGTATCCACGTCGGTCCCATCCGGAAGGCTTTCGATCACGTTGATGGCGTGAAGAAGTGCCTCGTTCTGACGCATGTGGTGCTCGGCGATCCATTCCGCGCGATCCGAGGGATCGCCGGTGGCGGCTTCGAGACCGTCTCGATAGTGGCCGAGGTCGAGGAAGTCTTCATCCGATGCGTCGCCGCGGAGGATACGGTCAAGCCGCTCGGCTTGCCGTCGACTCTCTTCCATGCGTTCTCGCGCCTCTTGGGCACGTTCGGCGCGTTCCCTCCAACGTTGGAACCACTCGAACTGAGGCGGTAGCTTCGTGATCGTTTTCCATTCAAGAATCGGTCGACTCCAGAGCGGCGGCTCCGTTTTCTTCTTGGGTATGCCGACGAACGTCCAGCCTACGTTCTCAAATGTGGCAGTGTGTTCTGGAGAAATCAGCGTGATTTTCTTGAACTTGTAAGCGGTTAGGTTCTCATCCGTCGGGCACTTGATGCTGGGGACAGAGTCGTCGTACTCCACTTCGCTCACGTAGCCGGGAGGTCCCTCTAGGCGGATGATCCGTCCCTTGGAGTCCCGAGTGATCGTGAAGCGATGCGGGACCACGACGTAGACGTCCAGCCTCAAGAAGGTCTGCGGGTCGTAGCGAATGGCGTATCCCTCGGGTCGCCAGAGCCACCGCAGCTTCGGGATCTCGCTTTTGACGCCTTCCAAGGGCGGCAGGACCGCGATTCGTTGAATCTCCTCGAACGGACGATTCGCCTGATAGAACATCCCCCGCAGCTTGTTCTCCGCTTCGAGGATCGGCCGCATCGCTTGGTCAAATCGGCCGAGCAGCTGACCCATGATTCGATTCTCGATCACGTCGAGCCCGAACCCTTCGAGCTTTGCCAGCTCCTCCTTGGTGAGCAACTTCAGCGCTGTTTCGCGCACGCGACCGCGAAGCTTGGAGGGCTTCGCTCGAGAGAGAATCGCCCAGAGCAGGTACTGAATATCCGACTGAGAAATCTCCGTACGTAGATCCGCGCGACGAATGACGTCGAGAAGGAGATCCGCAAGGTCTCCCTTCCACGGCCCGTGAACCATTCCATCCCCACCCCACGGGGCGGGCTGACCCGCACGCAGTCAGTAGGATTGTAGCTCGATCTTATAATATCCAGGTTGCAGCTTCCAGATGCGCCCCGTTCGGTCGTCTTGGGTGATCAGCTCGTAGTTGCCGGGATCCCAACCGTCGAGAAAGGTCAGGCCCATATCCGCGTCAGCCAGGCTGGTCGAGAGTGGATCGCCCTTCATGAGCAAGTTCTCCAGGCCGGGCAGGTCGATTCGAGGGAGTCGGCCGCCGAGGTCTGGCAATTGATTCAGCGGAGAAAGTGCAAGGGCGCAAAGGACCGGAAGCATGGTTCAGTATACCAGAACGGATTCTTACCTGCTGGTGGGGAGCTAACGCGTACGCGTTCCCATGCCGAGGCGCTGCGCCGCAGAGTTCCCGGGAAGCCCGACTCGACCGGAAGGATCCACGTCGGTGTCTGGGTCGTTACCAAGGTTTCGGATTGCGTCGGCAGCATGCAACAGCCCCTCGGCTTGCCGCTGTTGGTGATCGCCCAACCAGTCCCAGCGGCTAGCCGGGTCCTTGAGGGCGGCCTTCACTCCATCGCGGTAGTGCCCTACATCGGTGAAGTCCTCGTCTGAAGGTTGGCCGCTCTTGATGCGTCGATCGCGCTCGAATAGCTTTTTGAGTTTGTCGTACCACGACTTGGCTTTCTTGGCATTCTCGTAGCGTTGGTTCCATTTCGCCATCTGGTCGGACTTTGATCCTCCCTGCGAAACCGTCTTCCATACATACAGGGGAAGGTTCTCAGGTTCCGTTTCGCCCGTGCGAGGCACACCGACAAAAGTCCAACCGTCTACGTCGAAGGTTTCTTTGTGGCCAGGAGCGGTGACCGTGACTTTCGTGAACTTGTAGATGGTGAGATTGTGGTCGGCTGGGTATACGATGCCAGGGGTGGAGTCGTCGTATTCGACCTCGCTCACGTAACCGGGAGGCCCTTCAAGACGGGTGATCCGTCCCTTGGCATCCCGGGTAATTGTGAACGTGTGGGGCACGACCACATAGACATCCAGCCTCCAGGCTGTCTGGGCGTCGTAACGGATGGCATATCCTTCAGGTCTCCACAGCCAACGCATCTTTGGGATTTCACTTTTCTTACCCTGGATAGGAGGAAGAATAGCAACGCGCTCCATTTCTTCCAGCGATCGGTTTCCGTCGTACAGCATTCCCCTTAGCTTGTTTTCGGCTTCCAGAACGGGTCGCAAGGCGCTGTTGAATCGCCCAAGAAGTTGCGCCATTGCACGGTCCTCGATTACGTCAAGCCCACCGCCTTCGAGTCTTGCCAGTTCTTCTTTTGTCAGCAGCTGCAGCGCCGCCTCTCGCACGCGCCCACGGAGCTTCGAGGGCTTCGCTCGTGCAAGGATTGCCCAGAGCAGGTACTGAACATCCGCCTGGGAGAGGTCAGGGCGAAGGTCCGCCCGGCGGATGACGTCAAGAAGAAGCTTCGCTGACTCGCCCTTCCACGGGCCGTCAACCATGCCGTCTCCAGCCCACGGGGCGGGGCGTCCCGCATGAAGACAATAGGACTGAAGCTGAATCTTGTAGTATCCCGGTTTCAGCTTCCACACGCGCCCGGTTCGGTCGTCTTGGGTGATCAGCTTGTAGTTGCCCGGGTCCCAGTCGTCCAGGAAGGGCATACCCAGGTCTGCGTCAGCCAGGCTGGTCGAGAGTGGATCGCCCTTCTTGAGCAAGTTCTCCAGGCCGGGCAGGTCGAGACGAGGGAGTCGTCCGCCAAGGTCGGGTAGCTGCCCTGGCGACAAGAAGACAATCGCGCAAAGGACCGAAAGCATGCTTCATTTTACTAAAGCGGACAAAATCTGTGGGATGGATCGGTTGCGCCTGACGCCGGAACTTCTGGAGGCAGCCTATCGGCGCGGCTTGTTCCCGATGGGGGACCCTTCGGGGCGTATCGCCTGGTTCTGCCCCGACCCCCGCGCCATCCTGCCTCTCGACGGTTTCCGCGTGACCCGATCCCTGCGCCGCTCCGCGAAGAAGTTTGAGGTTACGTTCGATCGGGCGTTCCGGCAGGTCATGCAAAGGTGCGCCGATCGCGAAGAGGGAACCTGGATTACCCCAGAGTTCTTGGAGGTTTACACGGAACTGCACCGTCGAGGGAAAGGCCATTCCGCGGAGGCATGGCGGGATGGTCGCCTCGTGGGCGGCGTCTATGGAGTGGCCTTAGGGGGTGCGTTCATGGCGGAGTCCATGTTTCATTCCGAGACCGACGCAGGGAAGGTGGCGTTGTGGAAATTGGTGGAATGGCTGCGGGCACGCGGCTTCCTCTTGATGGACGTTCAGTTCTACACTCCGCACTTAGGCTCCCTGGGCGCGATCGAGATCCCAGCCAGCGAATACCTCGCCCGATTGGAAAAAGCCCTATCCGTTAAGGTCAAGAAGGTCGAATGATGGCTTCTGGAGGTCCTCGATCCGGTCAGACAAGTTCTTCTGGGCGAGGATCATCTGCTCGAACATTTCGTCCAGCGGCTCCTGCGCCTTGTAGTCCTTTCGGAGGTCGATGAATCCGCGCACGATGCCCCCTGGATCCAAGAAAACCTGAGAGATCAGCGGCTCGCGCGGGTCCCCGAAGGTGAAGACTTGGTGATCGGGGCGGGGATCGCCGCGAAGAATCATCGAGAGCTCGCCGACATCGCTAAAGAAATACGGGACTCGCCTGTACGCGCTCGTCTCGCCGGCCAGGGCGGCGCCGGCCTTCTCGCCGGTCCACTTGGCGTGAAGATGGTGTTCGATCCGAACCGTCCGTCCGCAGACGACATCCGGGTACTCCGCAACGTCGCCGGCTACCCAGATTCGTTCGTCCGAGGTCCGCAGATTGGAGTTCGCTTGGACACCGCTTTCGCCCATTTCGAGTCCGGCAGCCCGCGCGACGTCCAAATTCGGCCTCGCGCCGACCCCGAGCAACACGAAATCTGCCGGAACCTCGTTCCCGTCTGAGGTCACAAGTACGCCCGGCTTGCGTTCCACTGCCGTGGTGTTGACGAGAATGCGCGCGCCGCGCTGCTCGAGATAGGCGTGGAGCGCCTGAGCCACCTCTCTCGATTCGAACCTCGACCAGAGGTGAGGGCCTCGCTCTACGATGGTAACGGCGAGCCCCTTGTCCAAGAGAGCCGCCGCAGCTTCCGCACCGATGTATCCGCCTCCGACGATGGCGACGGTTTTTGCGCCCGCGAGCTGCCTGCGGATCTTTAGGCCGTCCTGCGTTGTCCTCAATGTTGCGCTTTCGCCCTGGAGAAGTTCGGGAATCTCGATGGGGGAAGACCCAAGAGCGTAAAGCGCCTTCCCATACTCCAATCTGTGGCCGCTCTCGAGTACGACCTCGCGGCTCTCGGCATCGAGTTGCGCAATCCGCTCTTGCAAGAAGAGGTCGATGTTGTTGTCCTTATAGAAAGAGGGATCTTTGGCGTGGATGTCCTCAGGCACGAAGTCCTCGCGGACGATGAACTTCTTGCTCAGCGGTGGACGATCGTAGGGTGGCTGGTCCTCGGCGGTCACGATGGCGACCGTGCTCTCCTTGTCTCGTTCGCGGAAGGCGGCAGCTGCATATCCGCAGGACGTTCCACCGCCAAGGAAAAGCACGTCGTATCTCTGCTTGCTCATCGCAGCTGGTATACCTCAGTGTGGCGACTTCCGCCCAAGCGTCGGTCCAACTCCTCGAGGCGGAAGCGCACACTGACAATGTACGGCTGTTCGCCCTCCTCCCAGTGACCGTAACTCGTACACACGAACGTGCCGTCGGGAAGGACCTCGACTCCAGGGTAGCCGCAGTCCGTGCCAACCAAGTTATCCATCAGTCGGATTCGATACTGCCCTTCGCCTCCCGTCAGGAGGTCTTCGAAGCGGCCGACCCAGGCAACCCAGTCCCCCCTCGTGGGACTGTTTTTCGCCATGTCCCGGAAGGAAACCACGAGTCGTCCATCCGGAGCGTACTTAGCGGTGTGCCGGTCTCCGGTGAGCGCAGCAGGCAGCTCCCTGGGTTTGGACCACGTCTTGCCCTCGTCGTTTGAGAAGATGACGAACGAATTGCGCACACGCCGATTCTCGCGCAGCAGGGCGGCTAAGGTCTTCCCGTCGGGCGAGCGGATCACTCCCGGCTCGCAAAGGTGAACGTCGGAGCGCGAGAGGATCTCTTCAGGGAACGACCAACTCAGGCCACCATCGTCTGAAACTGTCTGATACAGCGTCATCCTGCCGTTGACGGCGCCGCCCTTCCGGAAGAACCGCCCATCATCATGAAAGAGCGCGAGGTAGCGCCCGTCGGTCAACCGTACGACGGATCCCATCACGACAATGCCGCCCCAGTCCCCGACCGCTGTCAGGGGCGTCCATGTACGTCCGTCGTCCTCGCTCCATGCAAGCCGAGCCGGATACAGGCCGGACCAGAGGATCAGACGCTTCTTTCCCGTTCTGGGGTCTTGGGTTCGGTGAAGCGTCGGTGTTTCGAGGCTGGTGGACCAATTCTCTGGTACGGGCAAGCGATCGCTCCAAGTGAGTCCTCCGTCCGTACTCTTCTTGAGCACGATAGGCCCCCTGCCGTGACCCTTGGGGTACGCGGCAAGGATCGTCTTTCCATCTTCGAGAAGCACGGTGGAGACGTGGCCAAGGTACTGACCCGGCTCGCGGTCCACGACGACGATTCGGCTGCGATCCGAAGAGAGATCCACGGTCGGTATGGTGATCGTACGGTACGGGTTGTCCTCGTCGATCGCCGGAATCGGAAACTCTTCGGACGGCAGGTGCTCCCGCTGCGCGATGGCGAGCAGCTGTTTCACGACTTCGGGATGCGCGGACGCCAAGTCCTTCGACTCGAACGGGTCGTCTTCGATGTTGTAGAGCTCCATCTTGCCCGGGTCGTTCTTGAGATCGGGGCGGATGAGCTTCCACGGTGGCCGAATGACTGCCTGCTGTTGCCTCCCCTCTGGGAACTCGAAGTAAAGAAAATCGTGCGTCTCAGCTTGCTCCTTGCCCAGAAGGGTGGGCGCGAAGCTGATACCGTCCAGCCCGTCAGGCGGTTGAACGCCAACGAGTTCACAAATCGTCGGAAACAGGTCATAGGACGCCCAGTACCGCGTTTCCGTCCGGCCAGCCGGGAAGCGCCCCTTCCACCAGGCGATGAACGGGACGCGGATTCCGCCCTCGTATAAGTTCGTCTTAAGCCCCCGAAGGCCAGCCAGAGATTGGAAGAACTCTCGGTCCACACCTCCGTTCGGCGCGGTGCCGTTATCGGCCTTGAAGAGGATGATCGTGTTGTCCGCGATATCGAGTTCTTCGAGGATGCTTCGGATTCGCCCGACGCAGTCGTCCAGATAGGAAATCATTGCGGCATAGGTGGCTCGGGGTCGCAGACAGGGCAAGTATCCGTTCTGCCCGAGGTAGGGTTCCGGGTCCCAGTCGCGCGGATACCGATCCACCCATTCCTTGGGCGCCTGGAGAGCGGCGTGGGGAAGTGTCGTGGCGAAATAGAGGAAGAAGGGCTTGCTGCGGTTCGAGCGAAGAAACGCCTCGGCCTGTTCCATCGTTACTTCCGGCGCGTACTGCGGTCCCAGGTAGGCATCAAATGCGGCGGGGTCTTCGGGCGGCTCGGGAAGTCGTTGGTGGGCGGGGAAGTATCGGTTCTTCTCGAGGATGTACACGTCGTCGTTCCGCCAGAGGTGGGTGGGCGTGTAGTTGTGGGCTTGGCGTTGGCAGAGGTAGCCAAAGAAGAAATCGAATCCCTGGTTCGTAGGGCGGCCTTCCGAAGCGGGTCCACCCAATCCCCACTTGCCTACGCATGCCGTAGCGTAGCCGGCGGCGCGCAGCACCTCGGCGATCGTCGTCTCGGTCGCAGGCAGGGGCCATTGTCCCTCCCCTTCGTTCAATCCCCACCCTCCAATCTCTTTGTTGCCGCGAATGGCGCCATGTCCGGTGTGTTTCCCGGTCAGCAGGCTGCAGCGCGTCGGTGCACACACTGTGCTCGCGGAATAGAAGCGGGTGAAGCGCACGCCTTCAGCAGCGAGTCGGTCGAGATTGGGCGTTTTGATCTTGGTCTGTCCGTAACATCCCAACTCGCCAAAGCCCAGGTCGTCCGCCATGATCACGATCACGTTTGGGCGCGCCGCCAAGAGAGTGGCCGCCGACACAAGCAGAGCTACCATGCTTCCAATCTACCGCGGACAGGCGCCCCTTTTGCGTGTGGGGTATGGGTACACTTGCCGAACATGGGAACCGCGGGGGCGAGTGCCGGCGTCAAGGTATCTGCGCCGAAGGGTGTGTGGAGCGACCTCCCATGGTATTTTTCCTACTGCCTCTACCACCTTTTCCTGTTCCCTGTCCTCGCCTTCGTTGGCCTTTGCCGATTCCATCGGGAGAAGCTGAAAGGGATCGGTTGGGCTCGCCTGCGTGGAGGGACCGCGCCGCCGCACCCTGGCCGGTGGGTGGTCTTCGTGGCTGGCGCACTGGGCGAAGCGCGGACCGCCACCAGCGCAGGGATGGCTCTCAAAGATGCGCACCCCGTCGCGGTTTGGCTCCAGCAGGCGCAGCCGTACCGAGCGATCCGCAAACGGGTAGGCGACACCCTTCCCGTGGGTTTGGCTCCGCTGAACAACCCGCTGAGCGCACTCATCGCCCTGCTCCGCTGGCGTCCCAAAGCGCTGGTTTTCATCGAGCAGACCAGCAACCTCCACCTCGTCATGCTGGCTCGGATGCTGGGCGTGAAAGTCGTGATCGCCAACGTTTCACTTACCGAATACCGCGCCGGAAAGTATCGGAGGCGCCCGTTCGGCTCGAAGCGGTTCAAGCTGGCGG
>RFHN01000052.1 GCA_003695835.1 Armatimonadota bacterium | reverse complement strand
GAGCATGACGACGACCGTCTGTCCCGTTTCGAGGCGCTTCTCCAGTTCAGCGAGCTCGCTGGCGAGAGGCACCGTTCTCGTCGCCTCGATCGCCGCAAGCGCATCGAGGATCTGCTTCTTTCGCAGCGCGGCAGAGTGAGCGGCAGGGAAGTCCGGAGGTTCCACGTTCGCGAGGGTGATGGTGCTCCCGCTGTTCAACATGACTTCAGCGAGGAACGCCGCGTGGCCGCACATCGCCTCCAGCGTCGTGTTCACATCAACCCCGATATCCGAGCCGTACGTCAGCTGAATGACCAGCGCTATCTGGGTGTTGTAACCGGTCTCGAACTCCTTGACCTGGAGCTTTCCCGTCCGCGCCGTGCTTCGCCAATGCACGGTTCGGAGCGCGTCGCCGTGGACGAACTCGCGAACGCCCCGCGGCTCCATGCCTTGTCCGCGATTGCGTCCCTGGTCCGATTGGTTCGCCCCGAAACCCGAGAGAGCGAGCAGGTCAACGGAGAAGGGATACAGCGGCGGGTGGACGATGGCTTCAAACTCCTCCGTCCGATACGTTCGATTTACCCAGACCAATCCCAAGCTGTCGCTCGAACTGACTCGGATCGCCGACCAGCGATATACGCCTCTTCGTGCGGGCCGCAGTTCGTAACGGGTTTCGATCGGAGCCTCTGCATCCGGCGCGACCGGGAGCGGTCGCATGTCCAGGTCTGCGGCGAGCTTCGGGGGAATGACGTCGACGATCGTCAGAAGAGGTCGCCGAATGCGCAACGTGCTCCAAACGCGGATTCTCATGGTGACGAGCTCGCCCGCCTTCATGACGTGGGGAGCGATTCTCTCAAACCGGAGTCCCAATGTCGCGATGTGCGCCTGCGCTCGCAACGCGAGCAAGGTCATGATCATCGTCGTGCTCATGAAGAAGAGCGAAGGCGTGCGCAGGAATACGCCGACGATCAACAAGAAGATCGCCGTGACGGTGAGCGTCAGAACCGCATATCGTCTCATCCACCTACTGGTACGGGCGCAGGAATGGACTCACACAGCTCGAGGATCAGTTCCTCGGGCGACACGCCCCGAGACTTCAGGTCCGGCCTTGGCACGATTCGGTGTCCAAGTACGTTCGGAGCGAGCGCCTTCACGTCGTCCGGACGGACGAAGTCGCTCCCATGAAGCACTGCGTGGGCCTGCGCTGCGTGCATGAGCAACAGCGCTCCGCGCGGGCTGGAACCCAAGAGAATCTGGTTGGACTCGCGCGTCGCTCGAACGATGTCAACGATGTAATCCCGCACGGCGTCATGAACGAACACGTGCCGGATCCCCTCTTGCATGTCGAGCAGCTCCTCCTTCGTAACGACGGGGGAGATGGTTTCGATCGGGTGCGCCACTTGCTGCTCTTTCAGAATCTGGGCTTCGGTCTCCCGATCCGGATAGCCGATGGAGAGCTTGGCGAAGAAACGGTCGAGTTGCGCCTCAGGCAACGGATAGGTGCCCGTCAGCTCGACATTGTTCTGCGTCGCCAAAACAAAGAAAGGCTTGGGCAAGGGATGGGTGATGCCGTCCGAAGTGACGGTTCTCTCCTCCATCGCCTCGAGCAGGGCGGACTGCGTCTTGGGTGTGGCGCGGTTGATCTCGTCCGCCAGCACGACGTTGCCGAAGATCGGACCGGGGCGGAACTCGAACTCCATCGTCTTCTGGTTGAACACGCTGCTGCCCGTGATGTCCGCAGGAAGAAGATCGGGGGTGAACTGAACTCGGCGGAACTCCCCTCCGATCGCTCGCGCGAGCGCCTTGGAGAGCATAGTCTTGCCGACGCCGGGAACGTCTTCGAGAAGAAGGTGCCCGTTGCAAAGAAGCGTCAGCACGGCCTTCTCGACGACCTCTCTCTTCCCAAGAATGACGGACGCGACCGTATCTACGATCCGGGTCGCCTTCTCGGCAATTGCCTGAGTGTTGACGGTTTGTTGCTCGCTCATGGTGCTTACGGCTCTTCCAAAATGGGAACGGCGACTTCGCCGTTCCTGCACCCTTAGACTACCCCGCAAGCCGCGGTATGGGGTAAACTTCCGTCTCTCTCAGGAGGTCATTGATTTGGGCATTGAACGAAACAAACGGGACCCAAAGCGCCGGAGAACCACGGCGCAACGGCTGAAAGGCCGCCTGAAACCGGTCTGGATTCTTCCGGAACCGGAAGCCGCGGCTTCGAAGAAGTCAGACAAGTCAGACAAGTCGGACAAGTCGGACAAGTCGGACAAGTCAGACAAGTAAGACAATCAAGACGGACGGGGTGTGGCTCAGTCTGGTAGAGCGCTGCGTTCGGGACGCAGAGGTCGGCGGTTCAAATCCGCCCACCCCGACCACCTCCACTCATGGCTGCCAACATCGAACTCATCGTTGGCGCGCCGGGCTCCGGCCACCGGCTCATCGCTCAAACGAGGGCTGAGAGCCGCGGGGCATACTGCCTGAACCTCGACCCGTCGGACCAAGATCCCCTTCCGCCCTACTGCCTCTCGCTCTGCGGGCCGGGTGGCGCGCTGGTCTCGGCCCAGTTCGTCGGCTCAACGCAGCTGGTCCACGACCCGCTGAGCGTTTTCCTTGGCGTCTACCGCACGGTCGGAGTCGTGCAGGAAGGTGAAATCTGCGCCGCCTTGCCGATCCAGTCGCTCAGCCCGGTCTCCGTCCATATGTACCGCGCCCTCTGGCGCGCCCTTGAACCTCAATCCGTGATCGCCGTTGGCGATGTGACCCTGCGCCATATCTTGGGGAAGGACCCCGACGACCGCGAGCCGCCTCGACCCGACCGACTCGGGCCGCGTGCGGAGAAGCCGAAGCGCAAGGCTTGGTGGGCGGAGTATCTCGCCCGAAGCCGCAAGCACAAGTTCACGCTCCAGCAAACGCGCCTGGTCGGCTCCCGGCTCGGAGCGGGCCAGCCCTTGAGCGCCAAAGAGATGATCGAGCTGAGGGAGGTGGGTTTCCCCGAAGCCATTTACGCCGAGCTTTGCGGGACCAGTCTCACGATCGTAACCGGGCATCGCCACGAGTCCGACGCCGCGCCGCGCGCTGCCGATCACTTCGGTTGCGAGACGGCTCACCTGATCGCACCTGGCACGCTGGTCGGTCTGGTCGTCGGTCTGATTGGACCGAAGGGTAGGTTCCTCGGCGTTGGCCGGATCTCAGAGTTTGACACGAGCAATGCCGTGCTCGCCGTTCAAGCTGCCGGCGAGCCGCCGCTGGTCGTCGAGGAGGTCCAACTCGGCAGGATCCGGGTCGGACCGGACGGCGAAGAACTGGGCTACCTCAAACCCTGGCAGGTATAAAACGCGATCATGCTTCGGATTGTCCTCCTCCGACACGGGCAGACCGCCTGGAACCACGAAGGAAAGAACCAGGGCAGCGAGGACATCGAACTGGACGACATCGGCCGCAGGCAAAGCGAGCAGACCGCCGACCGCTTGGGCGCTTACGATTGGTCGGCCGTGTATTCGAGCCCACTCCGCCGCGCTCGCGAGACCGCCGAAATCGTACTCCGCGGTCGCTCGATCCCGATCCAACTGGACGACCGCCTTCGCGAGCGATCCTACGGGGCCTGGGAAGGGAAGACGGCGCAAGAGATTGGGCCGGCCTACGAAGAGTATCGTCGAGATCGCGTTCTCTACCGTCCCCCCGGAGGCGAAACCGGCTTGGAGGTCTTCATGCGAGCCACGGCATTCCTCCACGACCTGCTCAAGGACGGCGCGGGCGATGTCCTGGTGGTGAGCCACGGAGGAACGACTGCCGCTCTCATCGCCGTCCTGTTGCACGGCTCACCCGCAACCGCAGCCACTCTTCGGCTGGCCAATTGCTCCCTAACCGAGATCCTCATCACCGAAGACGGTCGACGAGTCCTCAGCGCGTTCAACGACGTGTCGCACCTCAATCCCCAACCGATTCCCGTTGTCAGCCATGAAACTGCGCCAACTCGTTGAGGGGCCAGGCGCCCTGCCGGCGCTTTTTTCTGGCGTGTTGTGGGCGCTGGCGTTCCCGCCCTTCGAGCTGAGCCTTCTGGTCTTTGTCTGCCTGGTTCCTCTGTTGATGAGCCTTCGTTCCTGCAAGAGGCGGACCGCCTTTCGCAACGGCTGGGCCATGGGCGCGGTGTTTGCACTTGTGAACTTCTTTTGGGTCGCGCAGTTCGTTTCAAAGTGGACGCAATCCTTCTGGCTCGGTCTCGTGCCCCTGTTGCTCATGGCTGCCGCGTTCGGGGTCTACACGGGCCTGTTTGCCGTTGCGGCGGCGTGGGCGCTCGCGAAGAGGCTCTGGTGGTTGATTCCGTTTCTCTGGGCAGGTCTGGAGGTCTTCCGCTCCAACATCCCCTACCTCTTCTTTCCCTGGTCGCTCTTTGGGACGGCCCTCTACAAACTCCCTCTGCTGCTCCAACCGGCTTACTGGGGCGGGACCTACTTCCTGGGAGCCTGGATTGCGCTTCTCAACACGCTTGTGCTGCTCTTCCTGTCCGCCCGGGACGAGGATTCGCCCGCGCGCAATCCGCGGGCCGTCGGTTGGGCCAGCGTACTGGCCGCAGCTGTCCCGATCCTCGCCATCTACGGGTACCTGCAACCCGTGGAGGGCCGGACGATCCGCGTCGCCGCAGTGCAGACCGGCGTGGACATGGCCTTCGGTCCAGACGGGCGTCCGACTACGCGCGAAGAGATCTGGTCGCGCCTCCGAGACGCCCTGCCCCCTCTGCTGGACTCGTGTAAGACAGCCACGTTTGCGGTGCTCCCGGAAGGCATCGCGGAAGGCGTTGGCGATCTTCCTCCGGCGCTGCCTTTCCCGTATGACGGCGTCCCTCCCCTGATCACAGGCGGCGTGCGTGAGGAAGGCAACCTCGCCTATCAGGCTCTCTACGGCTACGATGGAACCTGGAAGCACGCGGACAAGACCCGGTTGGTCATTTTTGGAGAATACGTTCCTTTTCGCGATGTTTTGCCGTTTCTCGACGCCTTCAACCTGCCAGCCGGCGACCTGACACCCGGTAAGAGGGTCGAGACGATCGTCTTGAACGGCGTTCGGGTTGGGGGCCTGCTTTGTTTCGAAGGAACGTTTGAAGAGGTGGCACGGGAGCAGGCCCGCCAGGGCGCGCAGGTGCTGGCGCTGCTCACGATTGACGATTGGTACCAGGGAACCGGAGCGATTCCGTACCTCATCTCCTCGGCCACCTTGCGCGCCGTGGAGAACCGGTTGCCGCTGGTTCGCTCCTCGCCGCTCGGCCCGAGCATGGTCATTGATTCTCGCGGCCGTAGGCTCGCCCAGGTTCCCCAGGGCAAGGCGGGCGTGGCCGCGGCGGACGTCGTCCTGGAGCCTTCGGCCGTCTCCCCGCTGCGGCAGGTCTTTCCGACGGTCGCGGGCGTTGCCTTCTTCCTCGTCCTGTTCTTGGCCTTGGCGCGCGATTTCGGGAGGAATTCGTAGTTTCCTGCAGCATTTCCGTGTTGCCGTTCGTATTGGATAAAGGAAGAAGCGCCCTTGCGTCGAACAGAAAGACTTGACAGTTCGGGGTCAAATCGGGAAAAATCGGGTGTTCGCGCTCGATTTGTAACCGCAAAGAGCTTTCGGGCGTCTACACTTTCTTGCGTATGGCGAAGCGAGACGAAGATACAGAGTTCATGCCTCAAGACGATGACTTTCTGGCTCGACTGACGGAAAGCACGGTAGAGGACTTCTACCGCGACCACGAGGAACTCGTGGACGAGCTGCCCGACGACGCAGTCGAGCAACAGGACGAAGAGTCTGCGGATCTGGACATGTGGATCCGGCAGACCCGTCGCGCACAGCTGCTGACTCCGGAGAAGGAGATCGCTCTTGCCCGGCGGGTCCAGCAGGGAGACGAGGAAGCCAAGCGCATCATGGTCGAGTCGAACCTCCGGCTCGTCGTCAGCATCGCGCGGAAGTACAACGTGCACGGCACGCCGCTCTCGGATCTCATCCAGGAAGGCAACCTCGGGCTCATCCGCGCCGTCGAGAAGTTCGACTGGCGGAAGGGGTTCCGCTTCAGCACGTATGCGACGTGGTGGATCCGCCGCGCCATTAGCCGAGCGATGATCAACCAGTCGCGCACCATTCGCGTCCCGGTCTATGTCGCTGAGCTGACGCGGAAGGTCCTGAAGACGGCGAGCCGCCTCGAGCAAGAACTCGAGCGCCCTCCGACGAAGGAAGAGATCGCGCTGGAAGTCGGCCTCCCGGTCGAAAGGGTGAAGGAGGTCATGAGCGCCTCTTACCAGCCCCTCAGCCTCGAGATGCCGGTCGGCGAGCGCGAGTCCAGCACCTTGGCGGACTTTATGCCCAGTCCGGAAAAGGACACGCCCACCGACTCGCTCAAGGAGATGGTCAAGAAGCAGGAGATTGAGGCGATCCTGAACCGCCTGACTCCGCGCGAGCGGGACGTCGTGCGACTCCGGTTCGGTCTCGATGACAACCATCCGAGGACCCTCGAAGAGACCGGCGCGGTCCTGAACATCACCCGCGAACGCGTGCGGCAGATTGAGGTGCGCCTCATGAAGAAGCTGAAGCACATCGGCGACGAGTTGAAGGCGCTGGGCGTCCGCCTTTCCGCGGGCGACTAACCTTCCTCCCCGACCGTTCGATTCCGCGAGGCTCGCCCGGCGGCGAGCCTCGCCCCTTTGTGCAGCCTCGCGAGTCGCCTGTGCGTACAATAGGGCAGTGAACCGCTCGATTTGGCGAACGTGGCTCAAGGCGATACCCGGAACCAACCCGGCTCCGGAATGCCCCGCCTTCGAAGAACTGCTCCAGGTAACGGCGGAGCGAAAGCCGCACGCCTCTGAGATCGCGACCGTCGTCGTTCCCGCACTCGTGTTGACCGGAGGCACTCTCGCTACGGTGGCGGCGATCTTGGCGGGTAGCGTTGCCATCGGTGTCGGCGTCGGAATCACTGGTTGTGCCCTGGCCGTCGCCGCCGGCTGGTTTCTGTATCGGTCCGCCTCGCCAGAGGAGCGAACCGCTTCCAAGCTGCGTTGGGCAGCCGGGCGAGTGAAGGAAAAACACCAAAACTGGCTGAACCAACTCGGATTTCAACAGAAAATTCACATTGAGCTCTATCCCCTGCTTGAACAGATATCGCAGCAGTACCTGAGCTTCCAGTCCCTGCTCGCTCGGCTGGATCCGCAGGACAGAGAGGTGGAAGCCGTCCGAGAGATCGCACAGGCGATGGACGAAGCGGTCCTGCGAATGCTACAGATCGCGGAGCAGTGTGAGCAGCGATCGTTCTCCGTTACGCAGAATCTGAAGGTCTTGCAGAGGTTGTCGGAAGAGATGGCTGCGACTCTGCGCGCCCTGGAATCCCGAATCCACAGCGAGCCTGCTTCGGAGGAGGATTACGACCTTTCGATCGAGAGGCTCAAGCGATCTCGCCGCAAACTGGAAGAGAGGGCGGAAGCCTGGGAGGAACTGCACGACGGGTAGTATCCGTCGTCATGCAATACCGACCGGTTGGGCGCAGTGGCCTCAAGGTCAGCGCGATCGGATTAGGCGGGTGGCTCACCCATGGACGCACTGTCGGGGCCGAGGAATTGGCGCGCCTCGTGCGCGTCGCTCTCGACCACGGTGTCATCTTCTTCGACACGGCGGACATCTACGCGAAGGGCGAAGCGGAGAAGGCGCTCGGGCACGCAATCAAAGGGCTTCGGCGGCAAGACCTCGTGCTCGCAACCAAGTGCTTCTGGCCCATGACCGAGAACCCGAACGATCGTGGCCTGAGCCGCAAACATGTCTTCGAATCCGTACACGCCAGCCTTCAACGGCTCCAGGTGGATTACGTGGACCTGTTCCAGTTTCACCGCTACGATCCCGAGACGCCGGTCGAAGAGTCCGTCCGAGCCGTGGACGACCTGATCCGGCAAGGCAAGATCCTGTACTGGGGCGTTAGCGAGTGGACAGCCGCACAGATTCGGGATGCCTGCCACATCGCCCGCGCGATCGGCGCTCCGCCCCCGATCAGCGACCAACCCCTCTACAACATGATTGACCGAAAAATCGAAGAGGAGATCCTTCCTGTTTGCGCGAGTGAAGGAATGGGAATCCTCGCCTTCTCCCCTCTCGCGCAGGGCGTGTTGACGGGCAAGTACCGCCCGGGCAGCCCGCCCCCCGAAGGATCTCGAGCCACGGACGAGGTCGGCGGCCAGTTCATGCAGCGGTACTTGGACGAGCGGATCCTGAAGGCCGTCGTCGAGATCGAGCGTCTCGCAGGGGAGGCGGCCTGCACGCTGGCGCAGTTTGCCCTTGCCTGGTGCCTTCGGAAACCGGAGGTCTCCAGCGTGATCGTAGGCGCCCGAACCGAGGAGCAGCTTCTTGAGAACTTGAAGGCTGTGGATACGCAGATTGATCCGGGGCTTTTTGCACGGGCGGTCGAGGCTCTTGGGTAGGTTCACAACGATGACGGATCGCACCTCGATTGAGACTGCGCGCGGCATTTCGGGCGTCGAGGTCTCTCTTGGCCACGCGCTCGTGGTCGTCTCCGGCCTGTCAGAAGAGGCGTGGGGGCAGCGGATGCTCGAGGCGTTGGGCGCGCTCAAGGATGCCGACCATAGCATCGACTTCCTCAAAGTAAGCAGCAGCGGCTTTTCGTTCGTGGTGCCCGAGAGCCAAGCCTCGAGCGCGCGCGATGCGCTTTGCGCCGCAGGCTTCGACGCCGTCGTGAAAGAGGGAAGAGCGATCCTCATCGTCAGGGCGCCGAACATCCGGGACGAAAGCGGGTTGGTGGCGAGGATTGCCCAGCTCGTCGTGCGGTCCGGTGCGACGATTGAACAGGTCGGGGACATGCATTCCTCGGTGCAGGTCGTCGTCGAGGCCGCGAAAGTGGAGAGGGCGGCGTCCGTCCTCCGTGATTGTATCGGGATGGTGGAGATCCTCTGATGCGCATCAAGGTGATGAAGTTTGGCGGGACGAGCGTCGCGGACCAGGAGTCTCGGATGCTGGCCGCTCGCAAGGTTGCCGAAGCCGTCGAGAACGGGTTCTCGCCGGTCGTCGTCGTGAGCGCCATCGGGCGTGCCGGCATGCCGTATGCAACCGATACGCTGCTGAACCTCTTGACCGAAGTGGATCCCCTCGTTCCTCCCGAGCCGCGCGAAGTGGACCTGATGCTCTGTTGCGGCGAGATCATGTCCACTTGCGTCTTCGCTCAAACGCTCAAGTCGCTCGGCTACCCGGCGAGCGCCATGACCGGAGGCCAGGCGGGCATCATCACGGACGAAACCCATGGCAACGCGCGAATCGTCGAGATTCAACCTCACGACGTGCTCAAGGTCTTGGAGAAGGGGCGGATTCCCGTAGTCTGTGGCTTCCAAGGGCGCTCGCTCTCGAAGGACGGGTCGAGCTACGGCGAGATCACCACGCTCGGTCGGGGCGGGAGCGATACGACGGCCAGTGCCCTCGCCGCCGCCCTGGCTGCCGAGGCAGTCGAGATCTACACCGATGTGGACGGCGTCAAGACCGCCGACCCGGACTTCGTACCGGATGCTCCGACCCTACGCCAGATGACCTATGACGAGGTCGCCGAGATCGCACACCAAGGCGCAAAGGTCATCCATCCGCGGGCGGCCGAGATCGCCATGAAGTTTGGCATCCCTCTTTTCGTCCGTTCGACGTTCTCCGACGACCCCGGGACTGAAGTCGTTCCCGGCGAGGGGTTCGAACACCGCCGCGCTACGGGAGTCACGCACACCGGCAAGCTCGTCTACCTGGAGTTCGAAGCCGCGTTCGGACCTGACAAGGCTGCGCTCGAATCGAAGGTCTACGAGTTGATGGCGGACTATCGCATCAACCTCTTCATGCTGAACGTGCACCCACACAGCTTCGGCTTTGCCGTCCCGCGGAAACAGCTTCCGCGCGTGAAGGAGATTCTTGACGGTCTCGTCATACCCCTCGTGGACGGAGAGCCGCGGACGTACATCGTGCAGGTCGGCCGAGCTGGGTCGCCCGAAGTCGCCGCTCAAGAGCAGATGCTCAAGGGCCTATCCGGCTTTGGCGAGATTCGGAAGTGCGTCGCCCGGCTGACGGAAAACTGCACGATGGTATCCCTCATCGCGCACGAGTTTCTGCAGCAGCCCGGCATCTACTACCGCGTATTCGAGTGTCTTCTCGGCGCCAATATCAACATCCTGCAAACGAGCGATAGCCCGTTGTCCATCTCCGTGCTCGTCCCCGAGAACGACTGCGGGCGGGCGGTCGCGCTCCTGCACGAGGAGTTCGACCTTGCTTCGCAGACGTAGGCGAGCGGGTCTACAGTTCCTTTCTCAGGACCGCGCTGGGTGGGGCCGCCGCTCCATTAGCTCTTTCCACTTTTCCCAGTAGCGCCGCGCTGCGGGCACGTCTGGGTTCCAGGCGGGGCGTTGGTCCTCGTTGGCGAGGCGAAGGATGGTGCCAGCGGCGACCTTGCACGTCAGCGCCATGTTCTCGTAGTCCAGCTTCTCCGGCTCGTCATCAACCCCATGATAATCGGAATACTGAAACGCGACGGTCAGCGTATGCGCCGGAATGCCCACGTTCGCGAGAGCCGCGTTATCGCTCCTCGAGAAGTAGGCGTCGCTGTTTCGAGGGTGGCGATACGCCTCCACCCCGAACTCCTTAGCCACCTCAACCAGCACGCTGCCAACGGTACTGTAATCGAATCCCGTCAAAGAGACTCGCCGAACTTGCGAGCCTTCGGTGCTGTCGGAACGCCCGATCTGTTCGAGATTGAGCATCGCGACCGTTTGCTTGAGAGGGAAGACGGGGTGCTCCGCGTAGTACCGCGAGCCGAGAAGACCTCGCTCCTCGCCAAAGAAAGCGATGAAGACAATGCTCCTTCTCGGCGACTGGGCTACTAACGCCCGCGCAATCTCGATCATTCCGCTAACGCCGCTCGCATCGTCGTTCGCGCCATTGTAAATCGGGTCCTCGCCTTCGCCGAACGTTCCGAGGTGGTCGTAGTGAGCCGAGACGATGACGTATTCGTGCTTCAGGACGGGATCGCTGCCCTCGATCCAACCGATGACGTTGTGCAGATCGGCTTGGACGGCCCCAGACCTCGTTCGGACCGTCATTCCCTTGGCGGTTTGGAAGTAGGTGCCATCGTCGAGCGGCAGCAACCCGATGCCCTTGAACGCCTTGGAGATGTACTCGGCGGCCAAGTCCAACCCTTCCGACGGCGTGCCTCGTCCGCCAAGCGCGTCCGACGCGAGGTAGTAGACGTGGCGGCGAACCGCTGCGGGCGTAAGAGTAGGGAAGCGCTCGGTTTCCGGGTTCTGCGCGCCGCTCGAAAAGAGGCTGAGCGCGAGGAAACAGGCGGCGGCGAACGGTCGTGCCAGACGTATCATTTCGGGTCTCTGTGGCCCATCCAGCGGACCTTTTCAAACTTACCGGATGGCGCCAGCGGAAGTTCCTCCACGCGCCTGCATTCGACGGAGATCTCGCCTTCGTCTGCAAAGAATTCACGAAGCAACCGTTCCGCCTGCACGGAGACGGCTTGATAGTCCGCCTCGGCGGTCACGAGCAGCATCTCCAACCGCCCGTACTCCCACTGCAGGATCTGAAAGCGCACCAGGCCCGGAATCTTGCCGAGCCGATCTATGACGCGGGATGCAAGCATCCTCCTGCCGTCGCGGAGACGGAACATGCTGAACGTTCGTCCGTCCATCGAAGCGAGGGCGGGCAACGTCCGCTCACATTCACACTCGCCGAGCGTTGCCTGATCGCCCAGGCGATAACGGACAAGAGGCGTCGCGACGGAGTACAACGGCGTAATCAAGATGGATCCCGACTCCCCAGGCTCGCACGGCTCGCCATCTTCGCGGACAACTTCGACATAGTGAAGGTAGGCGTGGAGGTGCAATCGGCCCGGTGTATCGGGGCATTCGTTCGCGATCGGCCCAGTTTCGTTCGCGCTCCACGCGTTCCAGACCCTTGTACCGAGGCGCTCCTCCAATCGCTCCTTGTCCGCTTGATGAAGGTTCTCGCCGTAGCAGCGAACGGAACGCAGCGCGTACCCCGGCTTCCAATGATCGGTGGTCATCAGCAGCACGGTCGGATAGCCGATGAGCCTTTGCGGCTTCGCGGCATCGAGGAACTGCGCGATCCAGTCCGGCGAGGTGCTGGCGTCAATGAGGAAGGCATCACCCCATGGGAACATCTCGCGCAGAGGTCCGCTCGCCCATCTCGGAATCCGAACCCCTTTGCTGAGCGCTGCCACGGTCTCCGGCGGGCCGGACGAGTACGTGCGCACGTACGCCGTGGGCAGAGTCGGGTCCACCTCTTCCCACTCCATAGCGAGGATTTCGGCCGCGGCACCCGCAGCAACAGACTCGGTGTCCGCGTGGACGCGAACGACTTGTCCCGTCGAACCGGAGGTGGTCGTCGGGGCACCGACTTGGACGCCGGGGGGCAGAGTCGTCGCCCGCAGCAAGTCCGGATTGTTGGAGACGACCGACCGTTCCAAGATCGGCAGACGCGCGAAATCCTCCAAGGACTGGATCTCGGGCATTTCGCCCCAATGCGAGCGATAGAGGGGCACATGACTCCACGCGTGCGAAACGAGCCGTTTCAGGCGCTTGAGCAGGTATGCCTCCCACTCGGAGCGGCTCCAATGCTGGCTTGCCCGCAGCGCTCGATAGAGTCGGCGGATCCGGTCGTGGATTGGCGAGCGGTGGCCCGTATCCCAGCGCTTGAGATAATCGGACGACAACGCTACATCGCCATCGGCATGATGACGCAAAGGAAGCTTGGGTCTTCCTCCGCCGGCTTGAGGACGGCAGGACGGTCGTTCTCCGTCAGCTCCAGGGAGACGGACTCGCTCTTCATCGCCTCGAGCGCGTCGAGCAGGTACCGCCCGTTGAAGGCGATTTCCAGGTCGTCTCCTTCCGCCACGATGTCGAGAACGTCCGTGGCTTCGCCCAATCCTTCGCTACGGGCGCGCATCTCCAGCCGGTCGCCGGAAGACGAAAGGATGATGCGGTTCGAGTTCTCCTTGGCAAGGATGAGCTCCCGCCTAAGGGCGTCGGTCAACTCCTCGCGGGCGATGACCCATCTGCGGATGTACGAATCCGGGATCACCCGCTGATAGGGAGGGAAGTTTCCTTCGAGCAGCTGGGAAACCACCTTCGCGCCATCCGTCTCGACGACTACTTTGCCCTCGCCCAGCGTGAGGACGATCTCTGCGTCATCCGGCACCGGCAGCCGCTCGATGACGTTGAGGGCGCGGAGCGGGATGACAGCGTCTACGGTGTCTCCGATGGACGAGAACGGCTTCGAGTGGACGGCCAATCGGTGGGTGTCCGTTGCAACCGTGTGCAGCTTTTCTCCGTCATACGAGAACAGGATGCCGGTGAGGATCGGCCGACCTTGCGTTTCCGGAGCGACCGCGAACTTGACGCTCTCCACCGCTTCACGGAACGCTTCGAATCCAAGGGAGATCTGGGCCGAGGCGGCGACGCCCGGTACCGTGGGGAAATCGTCCGGGTGATTGCCAACGACCATCTTAAAGTCGGAGTGTCCGAGGGACATGAGGACGGAGGATGAGTTCGTCTGCTCGAGGTGCACGTCGCCGTCAGGAAGTCTTCCCAAGATGTCTTGGAGCAGCCGAGCATTGAGAGTAACCGTTCCGGTTTCGGTCACCATCGAGGGGACGACGCGCTCGACCCACATTTCGCCGTCACACCCTACGAGTCTCAGTTGGTTGTCCTTCGCCTCGACCAGCAAGCTGCCGAAGATCGGGATCGTGGTCTGCCTGCCGGTGGCAGGCGTGCCGGCAAGTTGCACGGCTTCGAGTAACTCCTTTCTCGGACAATCCAAGATCACTTTCTCTCGCTCCTCCTTACTCATTGATCAATTTCAGTTGCCCATCGAGTGGCAGCTCCATCTGTCCGCCGAAATGGTAGCGCCATCGGAATCCTTCCTGGAAGGCGACAGCCAAGATCCGGTTGCGCGCCCTCTCCTTCTGCTCCTCCGTCGGCCCTTCTACGGCGAGCGCATCCTTCAGCATCTCCTTCGTTTCACGAGCCTCTTCCACCGCCCTCGCCAATTGCGGGTCGTCGTGCATGAGCTCCATGAACGCCGAAGCAGCCTCAGCAGGCAATTCGCCGTCCACAAACAGGCCAACCAGCAACATCGGATCAATACCTTTCATTTCGATTTTCTCCGCTTTTTCTTCTTTTTCTCCTGCTCCTCGCCTTGCTGCCCGATGACACTGCTGAGCCGCTGACGGAGGGCGCTTCGCCCGCGGTACAGGCGGGACTTCAGCGCGGGCACGGATATACCCAAGATCTCCGCCGCTTCGTTGGCCGTCACCTCTTGCACGTCGCAGAGAATGAGCGGGTCCACATAGTCCGCGGGAAGCTCCATCAAGGCCTGGCGAACGGACAGTCGTGTCGCCGCGCGGTCCTCCGATTGGCCGATCGGCAAGTCGGGCGGCAGTTCCACCAAGGGCTGTTGCCGTCGCTTGTCAACGCAGAGGTTGTGCGCGATGCGGAACAGCCAGTGAGTGAGCGCGTTGTCCGATCGGACGTCGCCGCACCTTCGCAACGCTCGGATGAACGTCTCCTGCGTCGCATCCTCTGCGTCGGCGGGATTGTTCAGCATTCTGTACGTATATTTGAAGATCCTCTCGTAGTACAGGTTGAAGAAATCCTCGATGGCCTCGCCATCGCCTGACGACAAGCGCTCCACGAGAGTCTTCGGCTCCTCGCTTCGTTTTGTCACGGCTATACCCCCTTGTTCCCCATCATTTCGTCGGCGCTTGCTCCGGTCGCTATCATACTCGATTCGCGCGTGTCAAGTCTGTGGAAAACTCCTCCTTAGCGCGCGTTATCCCGCGGGGAGAATCGCGGTCGTCGTCAGCGCGTCTGGGTCGAGGTACTGTTCGGCAAGACGCCGGATGTCAGAAGCGGACGTGCTTTCGATCTGCTGCACGATCTCCTCGATCGGCACGTCCCGCTCGAACATCAGCTCGTTCGCTGCGATGCGGCGCATCCGGTTTGCGGTCGCTTCCTGAGCCATGACGATAGAGCCTTTGATGGACTTCTTGGCCCGTTCCAATTCGTCGCTGGGCACGTCCTCGGTGCGAAGTTTCACCAGTTCCGCCCGCACGAGATCGCGCACCTCGTCGAACGTCTCCTTGCTCGTGCCGCCGAAAACCGTAAAAGCCCCAGCCTCGCGATAGGCCGAGCGATAGGAACCGATGGCATACGCAAGCCCACGCTCTTCCCGTATTTTCCGGAAAAGCCGGCTGCTCATCCCGTCGCCAAGGATGCCGTCCAGCACCGACATCGCGTATCGGTCCTCGTCATAAGCATTCGGCCCTTCGCCGCCGATGCAGAAGTGAACCTGTTCGACTTCCCGCTCGAGGAAGTGCTCACCATCGGAGACGACGGGCGGGGGTTCGCTCGGCAACTCGAAATCCCCAGAGAGAGGCTCGAGTTGCTCCGCCACAGCCCGTTCGAACTCCTTGGGATCGAAGCTCCCGGCAATCGCCACGACGATTTTGCCCGCCACATACCGTTCCCGCAAAAACGCGAGGCAGTCGTCTCGAGTGAAGGAACCAACTGTCTCGTGCGTTCCGATGATCGGACGACCGAGCGGGTGGTTCGCCCAGCGGTTCTGCGCATGCAGGTCGTGCACCAGCTCTTCCGGGCTGTCCTCGTATTTCCGGATCTCTTCTTGGATGACCCGTTTCTCCTTTTCGAGCTCGTCCGGGTCGAACAGGGAGTGGAGCAGCATGTCGCTCAAGACGTCAAGCGCGGCGAGGACGTCCTCCGAGAGGACGCGAGCGTAGTAGCACGTGACCTCGCGGTTTGTGAACGCGTTCAGGTACCCGCCTCGTCCCTCGATCTCTTCCGCGATCTGCTGAGCCGTCCGCCGCTCGGTTCCCTTGAAAAGCATGTGCTCGATGACGTGGCTGATTCCAGCCTGGCGGTCGGTTTCCAGGCGGCTCCCTGTGAGGCACCAGATCCCGAGTGCCGCCGTCTGAACGGTGTCAAACGGCTCGGCGACGATGCGAACCCCGTTCGGAAGAACGGTACGAATAATCTCAGGCATGAAGCGCGGAGAGTACCCGACGAGCCGTCACGCCCTTTCCAGCGTACCGCGACGCATCTGCTCGCGCTCGATGGCCTCGAACAGAGCCTTGAAGTTGCCCTTGCCGAACGACTTCGCACCCTTTCGCTGGATGATCTCAAAGAACAGAGTGGGCCGGTCTTCGATCGGACGCGTGAACAACTGCAGCAGATACCCCTCGTCGTCCCGGTCCACGAGGATGCCCAGTTCCTTGAGCGCCGCAATCGGTTCGTCAATCTGGCCGACGCGGTCGAGGACGTCGTCGTAGTACGTCTCCGGCACATAGAGGAACTCCACGTCGTTCTCGCGGAGCTTCTTGATCGTTTCGATGATGTTGCTGGTGTGCATCGCGATGTGCTGCACGCCAGCGCCGCCATGGAATTCCAAGTACTCCTCGATCTGAGACTTCTTCTTGCCCTCGGCAGGCTCGTTGATCGGGAATTTGATTCGACCGTTGCCCGACTGCATTACCTTCGACATGAGCGCCGTGTACTCCGTAGAGATGTCCTTGTCGTCGAAGTGCACAAGCTGCTCGAAGCCCAGGACGTTCTTGTACCACTCGACCCACTTGTTCATTCCGTTCCACTCGACGTTGCCGACGATGTGATCAATGAACTCGAGCCCGACTGAGTTTCCTGGGCGATTCTTGGGCTGGAAGGTCGGCATAAAAAGGCCGGAGTACTGGTCTCGGTTCACAAAGCTGTGGATGACGTCTCCGTAGGTCTTGATGCCCGCGATTCGGACCTTTCCAAAATCGTCTTCCAAAGTCTTTGGTTCATAGGCAGGCTCGGCGCCTCTCTCCGTCGCCTTGGCAAACGCTTCATCCACATCGTCCACTTCCATCGCGATGTCTCGGACGAAGTCCCCGTGACGACCAAGCATCTCGGCGATCGGATGGTCCGGAACGAGGGGAGAGCAGAGGAGCAGTCGAATCGAACCCTGTTGAAGCAGATAGGCTGCCTCGTTCTTCGAACCGGTCTCCAGGCCGCTGTAGGCGATGATGTCAAACCCAAAGATTCGGCGATACCACTCCGCCGTGTGCTTGGCGTTGCCGCAGAAAAAACGAACGTGATCAATGTCTCGAATCGGGAACGTGTCAGCCATGGTCTCTATCCTCCGTGCTGCTTATAAGGATACCCGGAATGGGCAGAACGCGGGCCGAAGCCTACGACTGCAGCACCGGTACCGCACCGCCCGGTTGCAGCGCGTGGCGCTCCTCCCATTCGGTCAGCCGGGCCCGCAGCGTCTTGTGGATGCGATGCAAACGGCTTCGAATGGTGCCAACCGGCGCGCCGATGATCTCCGAGATCTCCGCGTAGGGAAGTCCCTGAATATCGGCGAGGACCACCAGAGTGCGATGCTCGTCCGAGAGCGTGGAAAGAGCCCACTCCATCGCTTCGCTCAGCGAATTGTTTACGAGGACTTCTTCCGGGTTCTCGCGCTCATCTGCGGAATCGAAGTAGACGTCGTCGTCAGCCCCGTCCGCCTGCATCGGCGCGTCGAAGGAAACCGTTTTCACTCGTCGGCGACGATAGCGGAGAAGATCCAAGAAAAGCCTCGAAACAATGCGGAAAATCCAGTTTTCGAAAGGTTTCGAGGGATCATAGGAATCGAAGCTGCGGAAGGCGCGGACGTACGCTTCTTGAGTGAGGTCCTCCGCGTCTGCACGATTTCCCGACAGCCGGTAGGCTAAGTTGAAGACCTTCTTGTACGAGCGCTCCGTTAGTTCGGTGAACAAGGCTTCCGCGCTCATTCCGTCCTGGCTCATTCCAATTTCCATTCTCTCTTCGGCAAGAACCGCCTCCACTTCTTTCAACAAACCAGGGGCCGAAACGGTTCCCGAAGGCGTTCCCAGCGCCCCTCGGCAAAGAAAACGAGGGTCGAGTTTCCTCCCCGCCTTGCGGCGAGGGACGGCTTCGACCCCCGGAGGACATGCGCATTTGTTTAAACGTCTGAAGACCCGTTCGCGTTACAGGTTCCACCCCGGTGTGGAGCGGCGCGCGCCCAATCGTCGTATAATCCGCCGAGATGCGCGCGGAATGGGCCAACCGAATCGTTTTCCTCCTTGCCTGCATAGGGCTTTTCATCGCCCTCTACATCGGCATTCACCACTACGCGGGCGTGAGCCTGCCCTGCGGAGCCGCCCAGAGCGGATGCGACGAGATCGCCAAACCGAAGAACAGCATGTTTCTGGGCATTCCGATCGCGTTCTACGGCGCGCTCGCCTACCTTGGGCTGGCGATCATGGCTTTCGCGAGGGCGGTGCTGGGGCCGGCTCAGTCCCCGCGCCTCGGCAATGCGATGTGGCTTGTCAGCGCTCTCGGCACGGCGATTTCCCTGGGCCTAATTGTCTGGTCCGTGCGGATCCTGGACGCCACCTGTGTGTGGTGCCTTGCGAGCGCGACGACAATGACCGTGCTCTTCCTCGTTCATACGTTTGGGATGCTCAGTAGCGGGGAGGGCGCGAAGTCGCTTCACTACGCGCTCTACATGGGCCTGCTCGGCCTCTCCGTGGCTGCGGCGGTAGGGTTCGGCTCGAGCAGCGTCCAGAGCCTCAAGGCTTCCACTTCAGGCGAAGTGATTCGCCCGGAGGGAGAGCAAGCCGAACTACTCAAGAGGATTCTCGGCGACGAGCGACACGTCTACGGCAACCCGGACGCACCGATCACGATCGTTGAGTTCTCCGACCTGTACTGCCCAACCTGCGCCAGCGAGCACGCTTGGCTCAAGAAACAACTCGACGGCGCGCTGAACGGCAAGGTGCGCCTCGTTCTCAGGCACTTCCCGCTGCAAAACCTCCATCCCTTCGCCCGCTACGCGGCGGCTGCCGCCGAGTACGTCTACGAGAAGCATCCCGACAAGTTTTGGACGTTCGTAGACACCTTCTTGGCCGCCCAAGACGAGGAAAGCCTCATCCACATACAGCAAATCGCGCAACTCGTGGAGATCTCTCCCGAGGAAATGGGGAATGCGCTGCAAGATCCCGATCGCCTGCGCACGCTCCTTCAGCCCGTTGCCAAAGACATGACCGACGCGGCCTCGCTCGGCGTGGACAGTACGCCGTACTTCTTCATCCTACTTCCGACCGAGGGCGGCGGCAAAAAGGTGCTCTGGGCAACCGGTGGGATGATTCGGGACATCGTGGAAGGACCGGAATTCCAGGCTGCAGTCCGATCGGTCGGGTAGAATAACACAACTTTTCCCGATGTCTCGACGGCCCACCGTTCTGGTTGCGATGTCCGGCGGCGTTGACAGCAGCGTCGCCGCCGCCCTCTTGGTGCAACAGGGGTACGAGGTCATCGGAGTCACGATGCAGATCTGGCAGGAAAGCCAAACGGACCCCCGCCACTCCGGTTGTTGCTCCCTCGGCGCCGTAGAGGACGCCCGGCGCGTGGCCAGGGCCCTCGGCATCCCGTACTACGTCCTCAACTTCCGCGAAGAGTTCCGGGAGAAGGTGATCCAACCGTTTCTCGACGACTACGTCGCCGGTCGGACGCCGAACCCCTGCGTCGAGTGCAACCGTTCGATCAAGTTCGACGCCCTTTTGAAGAAGGCGGACGAGATCGGGTG
>RFHN01000051.1 GCA_003695835.1 Armatimonadota bacterium | reverse complement strand
GGCCGGTGCTCGGGATCGAAACGAGCTGCGACGAGACTTCGGTGGGCATCGTCGAGGGCAAGCGGGTCCTCGCAAACGTCGTCAGCTCGCAGGCTCAGTCGCACCGAAAGTGGGGTGGCATCGTCCCGGAGGCGGCGGCGAGAAAGCACACGGAAGCGATCCTCCCCGTGCTGGAAGCCGCGCTAGAGCAGGCGGGTCTAACGCTCGACCAGATCACGGGGATCGGGGTCACGAACCGCCCGGGTCTCGTCGGCGCCCTTTCGGTTGGTGTGAGCTGCGCGAAGGCCCTGACGTACGCGCTGGAGGTGCCGCTCGTCGGAGTGCACCACTTGGAAGCGCATGTCCTCTCGACGTGGATCGAACACGAGCCGGTCTTCCCGAACGTTTGCCTGCTCGTCTCGGGCGGGCATACGGAGCTGTTCTACGTCAGCGCGCCGGGAGAGTACGAGTTTCTCGGCGGAACGCTGGACGACGCTGCAGGCGAGGCTTTCGACAAGTCCGCGCGCGCTCTGGGCCTCGGCTACCCTGGCGGCCCGGCCATACAGAAAGCAGCCGAGGGGGGCGACCCGACTCGGTACGATCTCCCTCGCGGGCTCAGCGATCCAAACCTCGACTTTTCCTTCTCCGGCCTCAAGACGGCAGTCCTCAACCTGGTTCGAAACGAGGGGGCGAAACTGGATGTTCCTTCGGCGGCCGCTTCCTTCCAAGAGACCGTCGCGAGCGTCCTGGTAGATCGAGCCGTCTACGCTTGCGAACAGACCGGCGCAAGGTGCCTCACGGTCGTCGGGGGCGTGGCGGCCAATGCCGCGCTTCGCAGGCGTCTTCAAGAAAAAGCAGACGCTCAGGGACTCACCGTCGCCCTGCCGTCGCTGTCGCTTTGCACCGACAACGGTGCGATGATCGCTCACGTGGCCTCGTGGCGGATTGCGCGTGGCGAGAGGGATGGTGCGGAGATGAGAACCGTCGCGGTAGAATCGCTCGGGAGGAGGCTGCAGGAAGATGGCCGAAGAAAAGCAAAGCACCAGTGAAACCGCGGAAGCGCAAACCAACGCGTCCGCTCGACGAGATTTCCGCGTCTACTTGTGGTGGGCGGGCATTGCGTTCATCATGTTCGTCCTGGTCTATCAGGCGTGGCAGATTCGGTCCCTCAAGGGGCAGATGGAAACGCAGCGCCAAGAGCACCAGAAAGAGCTGGCTGATACGCGAGACCAAGGCGACAAGGAGCGCGTCATTGCCGCTGCGGAGGCTTTCGCCAGCGGAATCGAGCCGCTCATGTTCCTGCGTAACCGCGGTGGCGACATCACGGACGAAACCGTCAAGCAGGTGGTGACAGACCTCGGTCAGAAGAGCGGCTTTTCGCTCATCGTCGTCGTAGACGATGCCGGGATGGTTGTCGCGACGACCGATCTGGCGAACGTGACGGTTGGTCAGCGGTACGCCGGATACAAAGGTCCTGGGCCGCACGAGGAAAAGAACGACGAGGGCAAATGGGTAGTCCAGCGACCCGTTTCTCGCCAAGGAAACCTCGGGAGCGTCATCCTGATTGACCGCTGACGAACCTCCCCTACGATTTGGTTGGAGCCGCGGTTTTCTTTCGGCGGCGGCGCTTCTTGGGCGGGATCAGCGCCTTGAGGCTAATCTGCTTGCCGAAGCAGACGAGCCGATCCCCCACGAGGATTTCGCGCCAGCCGCGAGGATTGGGGATCACGAGATCGCCGCGAAGAATGCTGAGCACGCTGATGTCTCGGTCGCGGAGTTTGGTCTCGGCGAGCGTCCGCCCGGCGAGCTCGGAGCCTTTAGGCACGGGGATTTCGGCGATCGTATAGCCCTTGCCAATCGAAAGGCGCTGACGGTAGTCCTCCGTCGGGAAAAGGACCTCTTCCTCGATGTGAGCAATGATTTCGCCCGCGATGTTCACGCCGGTTGCCTGCTCGATCCCTTCGAGGCCCGGAGAAGAGTTGACCTCTCCATGACCTGGGGCCCTTCCTGCGATTCGAGCATGTCCACACCGGCGACGGAAAGCCCGAGGATGTGAGCGGCGTGAATAGCCGTTCGCTGGTACTCCTCGTCGAGCTGGACGGCTTCCGTGCTCCCTCCACGATGCACGTTGCTACGGAATTCCTGGCCTTGCGCCACACGACGCATGGCGGCGACGACTCGATCGCCGACGACGAAGGCGCGGATGTCCTTGCCTTTGCTCTCGGAAACGAACTTCTGAATGAGCACGTTCTGCTTGGTGGACTGGAGAGCTTCGATGATGGCTTCGGCCACCTTCTGCGTCTCGGCGAGAATCACCCCGATCCCTTGCGTGCCTTCCAAGAGCTTGATGACGACCGGCGCGCCACCAACACGCTCGATGGCGGGAAGGATGTCGGACCGGTCGCGAACGAACGCGGTGTCGGGGATCCCCAGACGGTGCCGGCTCAAAATCTGCATCGTCCGAAGCTTGTCTCGCGAGACCGAGATCGCCTGGGACGGGGACAGAACGTAGACACCCATCTGTTCGAACTGGCGGACGACAGCAGTACCAAAGAACGTGATGCTTGCGCCGATCCTGGGAATGACCGCGTCGTAGTTGGAGACGAGGCGCCCTTTGTAGTACAAATCGGGTTCGTGGTTTTGAATGGAGATGGCAAAGCGCATCGTGTCCAAGACTTGCACTTTGTGCCCTCGGTCCTTGGCGGCTTCGACGAGTCGGCGAGTGCTGTAGGCTCTGGGAGCTCGGGAGAGAATTGCGATCTTCACGATAACCATCACTTTACCACGGAAACGGGAGGGAGCGCATGGCTGTTTGGTTAGCGTTGCTTCTTGCGTTCCTGTTCGTTCTGATGAACGGCTTCTTTGTCGCGGCGGAGTTTGCCGTGGTCAAGGCTCGGGGCACGAGGATGGAAGAGCTGGCGAGCCACGGCTCGCGGGCTGCAAAGTTGGTGCTGCATATCTTGCACCACCTGGACGAGTACCTATCGGCATGCCAACTTGGCATTACCTTGGCGAGCATCGCGCTCGGTTGGATCGGAGAGCCGGTGATGGAGGTGATTCTCGAGCCGGTATTCGAGTGGGTGGGGGTCGCCGAGGCGTATCGCGCAGGCGTTTCCTTCGCGGTCGGCTATGCGGTCATTTCGGCGGCGCACATCGTCATCGGAGAGATGGCGCCGAAGTCTCTTGCGATTCAGAGAGCCGAATCGCTTTCGCTTCTGGTCGCCTATCCGCTCCACTGGTTTTCCGTTCTGTTCAAGCCCGCGATCTGGCTTCTGAACGAGGCGGCGCTGTTGCTCCTGCGTGTCCTTGGCCTCCGCGATACGACGCCGGTTGACCAAGAGTATTCGGAAGCCGAACTGCAGATGTTGCTCTCACGCGCTGGTGCGGCTGGCGGCCCTGCAGCGATCGCGTCCCAGCTCGCCCTCCAGTCCTTGGAGTTTGCCTCTCGCACCGTCGCCGACGTACTGGTCCCACGCGTGGACGTCGTGTATCTGGACATCAACGACGATTTGGAGGAGAACAGAAAGAAAGCGCTTGAACATCCGTTCTCCCGCTATCCCGTCTGCGATGGCAGCCCCGACAGCGTGCTCGGCATCGTGCACGTCAAGGACCTCGTCCGTCTGCCGTCCGCGGACGCCGCGGCCTTGCGGACCGTGATTCGGCCGGCTCCGAGCGTTCCCGAGAGCAAGCCGCTTCCCGAGCTGTTGAAGGAATTCCAACGCTACCGCGTTCACATGGCGATTGTCGTGGACGAGTATGGGGGCATGGAGGGGATCGTTACCCTCGAGGATGTACTCGAGGAGATCGTCGGCGAAATCGCAGACGAATACGACGTCGAAGAGGCTGAAATCGCCCGTATCGCGCGGGACACTTGGGTCATCTCCGCACGCGCCCGACTGGAGGACATCAACGAACAGCTCGGCACGAGCCTGGAGAGCGATACATCGGACACGCTCGGCGGACTCATCTTCGACCACCTGGGAAGGCGACCGCGGCTGCGGGACAGCGTGCGTATCGGCGAGTGGCTGTTCGTTGTGGATAAAATGGAGGACTCACGAATCAAGCAGATCCGCGCGAGGCGCCTGGGCCCGCCTCCCGCCGATAGGAAGGACGAATGACAGAGCCTAACCTCACAACAGAACAAGTCAAAGAGGTCGTTGCAGAGCTGGTTGCCGAGCTTACGGACGGCTACATTCCTCGCATGATCGTTCGCGAGGTCTATGACGTGGACAAGGACGTACCCACACCCGATCAGCACGTGACGGCGACGGGCTACGAGATCCTCATGGACGATCATCCGCCGCTCGTGCTCTTCACCGACGAATTACTCGACATCTACGACTTCGACGCGAACGAGTTCAAAGAGTCGGACTACGCAATGGAGACGATCGCAGACATCCAGGCGCGCATCGAAGACATCCTGAAATCGCAAGCCTAATCGTCGTATCGGAGTACGGCTCGAACCCAACTCGCATCAGCCCCTTCCACTTTGAGCGGAAGCGCGATCAACTCGGCGGGTCCAGGGGGAGCGTGCGAAAGGTCTAGGTTTTCGAGAATGGCTATGCCAGCTGCGAGCAGCGCCTTGTGATTCGGCAGATCCTTGCTGTCCACCGGATCTACCGACGGCCCATCCACGCCAACAAGAAGCGCATCCCGCTCCGCGAGCCAACCCGGAATCCACGATGGAATGCAGTCAAACTCATGATCGAAGACCGTGTGCGGCGTGCGACTGTTCCGGGTCTTGAATAAGACGCGCGTACGCGGCGGAATTTTCTGCTCGCGCACTCGTTCCCAGTCCGCGACTTCGACGACGAACGCCGGCCCGATGAACGGCTCCAACGCAGGTGCGCCACGATCCTGTTCTTCGAAATGGTAAGGAAAGTCCACGTGAGTCCCTGCGTGCGCGCTTCCCTTCACCCAAGAAACGTTGCAGCTGTCGCCGCGCTCCATCCGAAACGACCATTCGCGTTGGAAGGGCACGTCGCCTGGGAAAACGGCGGTTTCCGGCGAGAGCGGGCGCGAGATGTCAATCAGCTTCATGTCACGACCGTCCGAGTGCCCTTGTGCCGAAGATGGGCGCCGGTTTGGAGGATCTCGTCGGCAACTTCGAAGAAGCGCTCGATCTCTTCCAACGTGTTGTAGAAGTGGGGCGAAACGCGGACGCCAGCCTTGGGCCGGTAGTCCACGAGCACATCTCGTTCGATCAGCTCTTGAGCTACCTCGTATCCGTCCGGGAAGTCTATGGCGACCGTCCCTCCCCTCTGGCCCGGCTCCAACGGACAGTTCACCTTCCACCCACGCTCTCGCGCCCCGTCCAAGAGTCTCTGCGTGAGGGCGAGAGAGTGCCTGCGAATCGCATCCACGCCCACCTCTGAGACGATCTCCAGGCCCGGTATCGCCGCGTACAGCCCCGGGATGTTCGGCGTGCCATTCATGAACCGATACGGGCCGTCGGTGTAGACGTGATCGTTGACGACGAAGTCGAAGGGGCGCTCATCCGAGATCCATCCGGTCAGCCGCGGCTTCAGGTGAGGCGCCAGGTCGGGTCGCACATAGAGAAACGCGTTGCCCGGGCCTCCGCAAAGCCACTTTAGCGTCCCCCCGATGGCGAAATCCACGCCCCATTCCTTGAGTTTGACCGGTACGACGCCGGCGGACTGGTAGATGTCGAGGATGAGATAGGCGCCGACCTCGCGGCACCGCTCTGCAATCGCCTTCGCGTCCTGAACGAACGCGCTTCGAAAGAGCGCATGCGAGATAGGCACGCAAACGGTGTGCTCATCTATCGCCTCGAGCAACCGATTTAGGTTGACGGTTACGCCATCGTCGGAAGGAACTGTAACGACCTGATAACCCCGAGGTTCCTGAGCCTTCCAAAAATAGGTTACGCTGGGAAAGTTCATGTCGGTGTACACGACCTTGTTCCTCTCCGCAGTCGGCTCGAAACAAGACTCCACGATCGCTTCGGTGGTCGTAACGTTCAGGTGCAGGGTGATGCTGCCCGGCTCAGCGCCAACGATTGGCGCGATCTTTTCGGCTACCTGTCCCGGCAACTCCCACCAGTCCTGCCACGCGCGAACGCCGTCCACCTTCCAACGACGCGTGTACTCGAGAAGCGCTTCCTCGGCGCGGCGAGGCATGGCGCCAAGCGAATTGCTGATGAGGTAGGTCCGCCGTTCGAGGATGGGAAACTCTTTTCGCCACTTGGCAAGGTCTTGCATAGCGTGAGATTATCCCAACAACGGCGCTCGGGGGCAGCCTGCACAGCCTTGGGGCTCGAAAAGGCGGCGCGGGGACGAACCTTCGCCCCCGCGCCTGTTGCCAGGTGTTCCGGCTTCAGCCGATTAGTTGACCGTCCAGAACGCCTTGTCGAGCTTGCCGCCCCAAGCGAGGAACGTCACGCCGAAGTCCATGTAGCCGATGCGAGCCTTCATCTCGCCCGTGCTACCATTGACGAAGCGTGCGGGATTCCCCGAGACGTTGACCGTTACGGTCTGGTCGCCGGCCGTTGCGCTCCGGTCGTCCACGAGCTCCCACTGAGCGGTCTGGTAGTTGAAGAGCCAGATCCGCTGCCGAACCGGAGACCCGTCGCTGGAAGCCTCCAGCGTGAACGAGAGGCTGCTCGGGTTAGTCGTCGGCGAGGTCGCCGTCAGGACGACATCCACGGAGGGAGCGGCGAGTTCCGTCGGACGGATGGCGCCAACCTGGAGGTAGCTGTCGTCGCTGAACAGCAGGTTCGCCACGCCACCGCTGAGCAGTTCGCCAAACACGACCTCCGCCATTTCGGCGTTGACGACACCCGCCTGGACGGGCGCTCGGCTCAGCGCTTCCAGCGCGTTCATCGTGCCCGGCTTGTGCAAGCCAAGGCCGGTGTACGCGTTCTGCGGGGGCCGATTTGCGTCGAATCGGAAGTTATAGAGCATGCCGTACTTGATCGGATTCTCGTTTTGACTACCGAATGCCGGGCCGATCCACTCGACGCGGTCGGGCTTCACGGACGCAACCCAGTTGTTGTTCGCGTCCTGGTCAATATCGCGGAACGTCACGTTGGTCACATTCGTTCCAGGCGCAATCGGGACTGCGAACGTGCGAACCTGCCGGTCGAGCGTGTGCACGTACACGGCATAGTCGTAGTTGTACATTCCGTTGCCCAGGTCCGTGACGCGAACCGCAACGATCGCATCGCCTTCATCGGTGGGGACTGCGATGTTGCGCATGTCTCCCCAGCTCATGATGACCGGGCCTTGAGTCTGCGCGCTTTGCCCGGAGAACGACCAGTTCGAACCGTTCCAGCTCGCGTTGACGGAACGCCACGCCGCGTTGTTGTAGCGGTCGAAGTCGTCGGCGCTAATGTAGTAGGCCTCAAACAGGAACGTAGCCCCGGGGACGTTAAGGTCCGCATCCAGCACTTCGAGGCGGTGCTCAACGGGGTTGAACGAGCCGCCGCGGCGGTCCACACAGTCGTCCTGGTAGCCCGCGAAGTAGGAACCTCGGCAGGTCCAGCGGCCGGTGAAAGGATTCACCTCGTCGCGAGGGCCGAGATACGTCCGGCTACCGTTGAGGCTCGCACCATACGTATCCGAGCAGTGCGGCCCGAGCCAGTTCCCGCTACCCGGGTTCTGACAGGTTCCGCAGCCGTTCGAGTTCGTTGAAAGGAACCCGTGCTTGACCCAAGCGATTCCGATCTGCTCCAGACGCCCGTCCTTCAATCGGTAGAGCTGCTGGGCGATGACCGGGTGCCGTTCGTCCATCGGACGGAACCAAGGAATGTTCTCCGTGCCCACGTTGCACGAGGTGGTGGACATCGCCAAACCGTTGACGCCGTTCGGGAACGTTCCCATGCGGCCCAACGCGGTCAGGCTGGAGACGTTCCAAAGCATGACGTCCTTGACGCCCATGCTGTGGGCGCCCTCGTCACCGCCGCCCGGATCCGGGTCGTTGACATCTCCGCCTACCATCTTCACAACCGCGGCGACATGCATCATCGCCATGATCTGGCCGGCGAGATCCGGCCGACCCATTCGCTGGGCGAGAGCGGGCGACATCCGCATGTCCATACACCCGAGCTCGAAATGGTTCTGGCTCCGGTTGAAGCGAATCTGGGCGTACTCAAGGTAGGCGACTTCCTGCCCTCCGGCGAGAACGATCAGGCTGTTCCGGTCGTTGTAGTCGCGGAACCGAACCTCAAAGTTCTGAAGCGAGTAGGTTCTTCCCTGCCAGCGGAGGTCGAAACCTCCCTTATGGCGAACGCTTCCGCCGGTGAACTGCTTGAGCGTCCCCTTTTCGACGGAAAACTCCAGGTCCGAGTTTCCGCGGATCGCAAATCCGACGGGCGACTCGGCGTCCGGCATCGGGACGCCGGTCTGTCTCATATTCACGACGTCAATGCCGAGGTCCTTGAGGAGCCCGGTATAGACCGTCATCGTCGTGTCGCCGCCGACCACTCGCCATTGCTGAGCCGAGAGGGCTGAGCCGGCGAGGCCGACAGCGCACGCTGCAATCATACATAACTTTGCGCGCATTCGTGTTCTATAACCTCCTTCGAAGCGTGAAGCGTATACCCTAAGGTAGACTTGGTAAACACCCATAGGGTCGCCACTCGCCTTCCAGTCTATCACAGGTTGGACGGTTTGAGAGGCGGAAATGTCCGAGGATTCTCGGCAGATCGCACCGGAGCGCCCCATTGCCCCGTGCTTTTGCTGGGTTTTCTGGGACTTGAAAGCAGAAAGAGAAACGACTATGCAGACGACAACCGAATCCATTCTGAACCAACTTCGCAGCCAGGGCATCCGCCCGACGATCGAGAATCTGACTGATGAGCAATCCATGGAGCTGACGGAGCGATACGGCGCGCACAACTACCACCCCCTGCCGATCAACGTCGTGCGAGCCGAGGGAGTCTTCGCCTGGGACCACGCCGGCAACCAGTACATTGACTGCATCGGTTGTTACAGCGCCGTCTCGCACGGCCACCTCAGCCCGCACGTCGTTGAAGCAGTACGAGAGCAACTCGACGTTCTCACGCTCACCGGCCGCGCCGTCTACACGCCCGAGATGGCGGTGCTCATGCAAGCGCTCTGCGAATACACCGGCCTCGAAATGGCCTGCCCCATGAACACGGGGGCCGAGGCGGTCGAGACCGCCTTGAAGTTGGCTCGCAAATGGGCCTACACAGTGAAGGGCGTACCGAAGGATCAAGCCGAGATCATCGTCGCCCAGGACAACTTCCACGGTCGCACGATCACGATTGTGAGCTTCAGCACGGAGCCGCAGTATCAGGACGGCTTCGGGCCGTTCACGCCGGGTTTCAAGGTCGTTCCCTTTGGCGATCTCAGCGCCGTGGAGCAAGCGATCACGCCGAACACGGCCGCCGTGTTGATGGAGCCGATCCAGGCCGAGGGAGGCATCATCATCCCGCCGGATGGATTCATGAGCGGCCTCCGCGAGCTCTGCACGCGCGAGAACGTGTTGCTCATCTGGGACGAGATTCAAACCGGATTTGGGCGCACGGGCAAACGGTTCGCATGGCAGTATGAAGAGGCGAAGCCCGACATGATCACGCTCGGGAAGGCGCTCGGCGGAGGCGTGTTCCCGGTTTCCGCGGTCGTCGGGCGGCGTGAAGTCATGGAAGTATTCCAGCCTGGCGACCACGGAAGCACATTCGGCGGCAATCCGCTTGGCTCCGTCGTCGCCCTCGCGGCGATTCTGGACATGGAAGAGAGAAACCTCACCGAGAGAAGCGCTCAGCTCGGTGAACGACTCATGAGTGGCCTCCGCAACCTCAAACACGACTGCATCGAGGACGTGCGTGGCAGAGGTTTGCTCGTTGGCATCGAGGTGAAAGAGGGCACCGACACAGCCGCCCTCGCCGACGCTTTCGTGCGAGAGCGGATCATCACGAAAGAGACCCGAAGCCGGACGTTCCGGTACACGCCACCGCTCACGATCGAACCGGAGCAGATTGACGAAATCGTCGCAAGGACGGATCGGGCTTTAGCGTCACTCTGATGCTATAGAAACAAACCGGGCGCAGGGCAGCCATGTCGAACACGATCTCGCAGAACGCACTCTTCGATGTGGCTGCCCGCTTCCAGATCGGCGGCACGCTGGATCGAGTCGAGCCGTTCGGCAGTGGCCACATCAACGACACGTTTCTCGTGCAGTCCGTGGGCGAGGGCGTGCAGCTGTCCGTCCTGCAACGGATCAATCCGATGGTGTTCCCGGACGCAGCGAAGGTCATGCGGAACGTGCGGCTCATCACGGAGTCCCTGTCGAATGTCCCGATGGGAGAGGGGCGAGAGTGTCTCCGTTTGATCCCCACGACGAGTGGCGGCTACTCGTTTGAGGACGCGGACGGCGCGACCTGGCGAATGTATCACTTTGTGGAAAGTTCCGTGTCGCACGACACGGCGGCCAGCCCCTCCGTCGCTCGGGAAGCCGCTCGTGCGTTCGGTGTCTTTCAGCGCACCCTCATGGACTTTGACGCAGGTCAGCTCGTTGAGACCTTGCCGGACTTTCACAACACGCCTGCGCGGTACCGTCAGTTGCTCGATGCCGCGCAACGAAATCCGCTCGGGCGGCTCGCTCAATGCCTCGACGAGTTCAACTTCATACGGGCGCGAAGCGAGTCGCTCGACTGCCTCGTTCGACTTCAGGAGAAGGGAGCCGCTCCGGTCCGAGTAACTCATAACGACACGAAAATCAACAACGTCCTGCTCGACATGGTCACGGGAGCGTGGAAATGCGTGATTGACTTGGATACGGTCATGCCCGGGCTCTCTTTGTATGACTTCGGCGACCTCGTCCGCACGGCGACCGCCACCGCGCCGGAAGACGAAACCGACTTGACCAAGATGGACGTTGACCTATCGCTCTTCGAAGCCGTCGCAATGGGATACGTCGAGGAAGTCGGAGTGAGGCTCACTCCCGCCGAACAGGAGTATCTTGTGGAGTCGGGGCGGATCATCACGCTCGAAACCGCCATGCGTTTCCTGGGCGACTATCTCAACGGCGACGTCTATTTTCGAGTTCATCGCCCCAACCACAACCTGGAGCGGTGTCGAGCGCAGCTTGCACTGGTCGAACGGATCGAAGAGCGCCGAGGTGAGCTTCAGCGGATTGTCGAATCGGCACTGCACGATTCGCGGCGAAGTCGCTAAGGAAGCTGGACGCTCGAATGATCTCCCAGTACCAGCCGGGTAACGCGCGGCGCACCGGCTCTCGACTCGACGACCACCCCTCTCCCGATCAGGCTCCCGCTGACCCGATGCGCGAGGTGCAGCAGCGAGGACCCGTGCATCACGATACTGTACTCCAATTCTGACCCTTCGATCGTGCAGTCATCGGCGATACTCGTGAAGGGCCCAACGAACGCGTCCCGAACCACACAGCCGGCACCGAGGACGACAGGCCCGCGGATCGTGCTCCGTTCGATCAGGCTCCCTTCCCCAATTTGCACCGCGCCTTCGATTTGGCTTTCGCGCACAACCCCCTTGCAGTCGGGCACAAGGTCGCTCAGCAGCAGGCGGTTCGCATCGAGCATCGCCTCAACCGTTCCCGTATCCTTCCACCAACCCGTAACGATTCGGAAGCGAACATCGCAGCCGCGATCGATAAGCCCCTGGATCGCATCCGTGATCTCGTACTCGCCGCGAAAGGACGGCTGAAGCCCTTCGATGGCCTCGAAGATCTTGGGAGTGAAGAGATACACCCCCACGAGCGCAAAGTTCGACTTGGGTTCCTTCGGCTTCTCCACCAACCGCACAACCCTCTCCCCCTCGATCTCCGCGACGCCGAATTCCTGCGGGTTCGGGACCTCGCAGAGCAGAATCGAGGCATCGGCGCTCCCATGGCGGAACTCGTCCACCAATTCCGTGATTCCACCCTTGACCAAGTTGTCCCCGAGGAATACGATGAACCGGCTCTCGCCGAGAAACTCTCGAGCCGTCGCCACAGCGTGTGCCAAACCGAGTGGTGCCTCTTGGCGGATATAGGTGAACCGCGCGTTCCAGCGGGAGCCGTCGCCGAGAGCCGCTCGAATGTCCGCCTCCGCATCTCCGACGATGAAACCGAACTCCTCAATCCCGGTTTCCCGAATCGCTTCGATCCCGTACTCGATGACCGGCTTGTTGGCCACCGGCACCAGTTGTTTGGCGATGCTGTACGTAATGGGTCGGAGACGGGTTCCCTTTCCGCCCGCCAGAATGAGAGCCTTCATCGCCCGCTATCTTGGCACACAACCTACGGCTCGGCCAGTCGGATGACGAGAGTGACGCTGTGCCCCTTGACCTTTCCGACAAGTCTCTGCGATAGGACCTTCCACGAGAATCGCGGCGAAAACTCCATCGGCTCGATCCGCCACTCCTCGATTCCGTCTGCTTCCACAACGGCGACTACTCCGCTCTTGCGAAGCGCGAGGGTCGCACGCGGGCCGTCCAGCGAAGCTTCTATGTCCGGGCCGAGGGGAAAGACAACCGTGGCGTCCGCGCCCGCGATCAGATCCTCCACCTGAATCTGATCGCTTTGAAACTCCACTCTTCGCCAATGCCTCTCCCCCGTGTGCCAGCGAACCTCATAGCCACCCGCAGCCGCAGACACTTCCGCCTTCGCTCCCCAAAGGAACGGGCCGAGGTTCTCGCTCTGGTCGCGGGCGCCAAAGCACACGGTTCCATGCCAAGCGGTAGACCGGAATCGGTCCCTCGCCTGCACGTCGCCGTGGTACTCGTACGTGCCTGGATCGGCCAGGACCGGAGAGGTCCCGTGGTAGAGCACCAGCATGTTGGCGTCCGCGTGGCCGTGGGCCGCGATCCGACCAAACCCGAGCGGCCCGTGATCCCAGAGAGCAAGCCAAGCCCCTCTACGCCACAAAGTATAACCTCCATCCGGAAACTGATACGTTCCATCCTCGACGGCGGTCGGTTTCAGCCCCTCTTCGCCCGAGAGCAACGTCGCCAATGCGTGCGCGTCGAGGCTAAGCCGCGGCGCTTCCAGCAGCACGGCAAGCGCATTGCCGGCGAGGTCCAGGCGGCTCAAGCCTTCAGCCGGGAAGAAAATCCGTCCGTCGTCCTCGTCCCCGACAGGAGGCAACTCACCGTTCGGCAGGCGAAAACACCTCGCAAAGGTAAGCGACTTGACCAGGATCTCTTTCGCCTCCGCCGTCCACGGACGCTTGTCGAGCGAACCCGCTTGCCAGGCCGCAAGTGTCAATTCCCACACGAACGGCAAGTAGCGAAACGCTTGCTCGGCGGGCACGCCGTCGGAATGGAACTGAGCTGGAACGGCTGTCTGAAGGCGAGACCACGCCCGCTCGGCAGCGGTCGCAAGCTCCGGAAGGAAAGGCATGGCAGCTCCGGCGACGACCGTACCGGCAAGCTCTGCGACCAGGTGGTTGTTGCCACTCGACCCGACGCTCAAATGAGTCCAACAGTGGAGCGCCTGCTGCGCGCAGAGAGCGAGCGCCGAGCAGACCACGTCCTGGGGGATCTCCGCTTGCGCGTGAAGCAAGGTGGATAGGGAGAATAGAATGGTGATATTGCGAACGGCTTGCTCAATCCCGCTCGTGTGATGGATTCCGCGACCCAGCGGGTTCCTTTCGCAGAAGTCCTTCAGGATGCGCTCATAGACTTCCACGTAACGCGAGTCGCCAGTCAGCGCATAACAGGTAGCCAGGGTCTCGAGAAAGGTGAGGCGGCCCAGTTCCCAGACGTACTTGGCTCCCCCTGCCCTCTCCGAATTCCGATAATCCATCTCTTTCGACGGCGCATCGGGCCATTCTCTGCCGTCGAAGGGATTCGCGCGCCAGTTCGGAGGATCCTCGATACGCACTTCCCTTCCGAAAAGCTTCCATTCCCCTCGCAGAAACGCCTCGCCTTCGACGAGCGTCGGAGTCAGGGAGGGGCAGGGGCGAACGGGATGTGTCAACCGAAGCAGCCGATGTTTGACCGTTTCGAGGTTGCCCTCGATCTCCCAACGGCGAGCTGCCTCTTCCGGCGACCACGTCTCCCATGCCGGCGGGAAGAAGCGGTCCCGCGCTGCATTCCGCGCCCGGTGGAGGATCTCGTGAGGCTCCATCGCGCGCAGGCGCGCCAGTTTCCACCTGAGGCTCAACCTCGACCTCCCGCAAGAACCCGCTGATAGAGGCGATCACACGCCGCCGCAAACGCTTCGGCGCTGTACTTCTCGATGGCTTCAGATTGGTTCCTCTCCCCGATCCGTTGGCGCTCGTCTGCCGATTGGATCAGTTTTTCGAGGGCAGATTCGAGAGCGCCCTCGTCCCGCGGCTCGACGAGATGTCCGTTCTGCCCCTCCCGGATTACATCGGGAATCCCTCCCACCCTCGTCGCGACAACCGGAAGCCCTGCAGCCATCGCCTCGAGAATCACCATCGGCAGACCCTCATGGTGACTGGGTAGCACGAACAGGTCCGCCGAACGATAGGCCCGCGCCAAGTCCTCGCCGAACTGAGGCCCCACGAACCGAATCCGCTCCCGGTTGGACAGGGCCTCGTGCACGGCCATGATCCGTTCGTAGTGGCCGGGATACTGCGGTCCGCCGACGAGGGTGAATGACACGTTCGGGAACTTGTCCGCGATCCGATCGGCTACGCGTATCAACTCGGGTACTCCCTTCGGCTCGCAGATCGCGCCGACATAGAGTACGCGTACCTCGTCGTCCCGCTCCCTCGGAATCCGCTCCAGCAAAGAGACAAGCTCAGGGTTGACCGGGTTGTAGATAACTTCCGTTAGAAAGCCGATATGGAGTCCATCGAAGAACTCTTTCCAGAAGGGAGTCAGGCACACCATTGCGGACGCGCGAGACAGGTGCTTCCGAACGAAGCCTCGCCACAGCTTGCCCGCCTTCTCCCACCGCTCGGCGAAGTGGCCCGAATGATTGTGCATAACGATCTTTGCGCCGTATCGCGCGGCGGTTGCACTGAACAGTGCGTCTCGGATTGTGGCGGGTTTGTTCGACGCAATCGGCAGATGCACGATGTCCGGACGGAACTCCCGCACGACTCTTCGGAACTGGGAGTAGTATCGGAGCGCCCAACGCGCGTTCGCGAGCGTCCAATGACCCATCGTTTCTTTGGACACCCTGCGAGAGGTGTCGAAGTGCCGGAGTTCGTACTTTTCCTTCAGCGAACTCTCGATGAGCACTTTGGTTACCGTCTCTCCGCCCCCCGGAGGGGGAGGAAGCGGACCCACGACGAGTAGTCGAGGTCGGGACTCGACACTCGCCCTCGTCGCCGGTGTGGGTTCCTCCGTCCATGCCATGGGGTCGGCGTGGATTATGCCCCTTCCTGCGTGCCATACTCGTGACGAATGGCCGATCCCCTACGCGCGCTCGTCGTTTGTGGTACCCGCCCCGACGCGATCAAGCTCGCCCCCGTCATCCACAGACTGAAACAGGAGTCTTGGATTCAGACGCATGTTGCAGCGACCGGCCAACACCGCGAGATGCTCGCGCAGGTCCTCGACGCGTTCGAGATCCAAGTGGACGAGAACTTCGATGTCATGCCGGAGAAACCGGACCTCGCCTATCTCACGAGCGCGATTCTCACGCGCCTCGACGGACTTCTCGCGAAGGTCCAGCCGCACGTCGTCCTGGCGCAAGGCGACACAACGACTACCTTCGTCGCGTCCCTCGCCTCGTTCTACCGCCGAATCCCGTTTGCGCACGTCGAGGCGGGGCTGCGAACCAGCACGGTTTGGCTTCCCTTCCCCGAAGAGTTCAACCGCCGCGCAACCTCGCTCGTGGCCGCTCTGCATTTCGCGCCGACGGAGTGGGCGGCCGACAACCTGCGTCGAGAGGGAGTCCCGGAGAAGGACATCTTCGTCACCGGCAACACCTCGATTGACGCATTGCTTCACACCCTGGAGCGAGTCTCGGCATATCAGCCGCCAGCAGAAGGGCGGATGATTCTCGTTACGACTCATCGGCGGGAGAACTGGGGCGAACCTCAGCGCCGAATCGCTCGAGCCGTGAAGCGGATTTTGGAACAGTTCCCTGATACTTTTGCCGTCGTGCCGATGCACCGAAACCCGGTCGTGCGTGAAGTCTTGACGGCAGAGCTGAACCACGAGAGAGCCTTCCTCGTCGAACCGCCCGCCTATCCCGAATTCGCAGCCATGATGAAGGCGAGCACGCTCGTCCTGACCGACTCCGGAGGCGTGCAAGAAGAGGCGCCCTCGCTCGGCAAGCCTGTCCTTGTCCTCCGCGAGGAAACGGAGCGCCCGGAGGGCGTTGAAGCTGGGGCTGCGATGCTGGTGGGAACGGACCCCGACGCAATCTTTGAGCGTGCCTCTCGGTTGCTGCAGGACGAAAAAGCCTATGAGCAGATGGCCAAGGTGCGGAATCCCTATGGCGATGGGAAAGCAGCGGAACGGATCGTGGCGGCGATCCGCGACCGCTTCGCATCCAGTTAGGTTTCTTCCGAGGCGCGCGTGATGGGAAATGCGACCGTTGCCACCACCTTTCCCTTCTCCATTCCGATCCGGAAGCCACCGCCGACCGCACGGGATAGCTCGCGCACGATCTTCAGCCCCAGGTGCCCTTCCTTCTTCTCATCGAAGTCCTCCGGCAGGGGGTGACCGTCGTTCGAGACGCGGATGTACGCTTTCTCATCCTGTACGCCGATCTTCACCCAAACCGAACCTCTTCTGAGGTCGCGGAAACCGTGGCCGACTGCGTTCATCAGAAGCTCATTGAGAATGAGCGCGACCTGTGTGGCGTGGTGGGGGCTCATCGGAAAGTCCTCTCCCGTCACGGAGATCCGTATGTCCATGTTGCGGCCGATGAAACTCTGTGCGCAATGATGAGCCAACGTCTCCGCCACGGCTTTGACGCCGATCCGGTCGAGGTCTTCTCGACTGAGAAGGTCATGCACGGTTGCGATCGCCTGGATCCGTTGAATGCTGTCCTCGATCAGTTCCTCCACGCTTCCCGCCGTCTTCTCCGAGAGTTCGAGGCGCAACAAACTAACGATCTGTTGGAGGCTGTTCTTGACGCGATGGTGCAGCTCTTGCATCAGCGTCGAGCGAACCTGCAGCTTGGCGTGTTCGATCGCGACGGCAGCCTGACGTACCAAGGACTCCAGGATGCCGATCTCGCTTTTGGTGAACCGGTGCACGGTGTCCAAGTAGCAGGTTAGGACGCCGATCGGTTTGTCCCGAAAGAACATCGGAACGCACACCATCGAGCGCAACCCCTGCTCTTCTGCCAACTCTGCGCCGATGTACTCTTCGGATGCGAGAATGTCCTCGCACACCATCGTCTGCCCAAGCTCGACCGCCTTGCCGGCAAAGCTCTCCCCGACCCGGATACTGCGCTTCTTCCGGTACGCATAGTTCTGGGACTGTGTCGCTCGCAAGACCAGCTCTTTGCGCGCCTCATCCAGAAGCCGAACGGTTACCACCTTGTAATTCAATCTCTCCGCAACGAACGAGACGAGAAGTTGAAGAATCTCCTCGAGATAGGGGCTTCCTGCGATGACCTGGCCTACCTCGGAGACCGCTTCCAGCCTCCGCGCGCGCCGTTCGAGAGTGGCCACGCGGGACTGGTACCGAATCGCCTGCGCGATCTGTTCGGCGATGCTCTGCAAGACGTTGGCTTCGCCCGCGCTGTAATCGTAGGGGCGGAACGTGCGCACGTTGACGGCCCCCAGCAACTCGCCCCCCGCGATCAACGGAACGCAAAGAAGGCTTTGCCAGTGTCGCTCTTCCAACCCCGGGTATTCCAGATATCGCGGATCGTTCCAAGGCTCCGACGCGATGACGACGGGACGCCGGTGCTCCACCGCCCAACCGGTGATGCCCTGCCCGACGGCGATGGACACGCGTCCGCACTTCTCGGGCGCGTCGGTGTCGGCAACCAGCGTGAGGCGCGTTCCTGTTTCGTCCAGAAGTAGGATCTGGGCCGTGTCGGTGTGCGTGACGTCTCGAATAATCTCCAAAAGGTCATAAAGCACCTCCGGCCCCGGGTCTCTCTGTTCGAGCACCCTTCCGATCCGCTGCATGGCCGTGATCACCGCTTCCTTTTCCGCCAGTTGCTGGCGAAGCTCCACCAATTCCTGCTCGAGGCGAGCCTGGTCGGTGTTCGGACGCGCGCGGGAGGGCCACGGGCGACGAGGTTGCTTGCGACGCATCGTTCCCTAAGTTTAGCCGAAGAGGCGACTCAACTGGTGAATCCCGACCGCTGCCAAGTACGCCAAGATCGTCATATAGGAGAACATGAAGACGGGCCACTTCCAGCTGTTCGTCTCGCGCCGAACCACGGCCAGCGTAGACATACATTGGCAGCACAGCGCGAAGAAGACCATGAATCC
>RFHN01000004.1 GCA_003695835.1 Armatimonadota bacterium | reverse complement strand
TTCACTGCGAGGACTTCTCGCTGACCGAAGGCGGATCCATGAATGAGGGCGCTATCAGCGAGCTGTTGGGGCTTCCCGGGATGCCGAGGGCGGCGGAAGACATCATGGTGGCCCGGAACTGCATGCTGAGCTTGGAGCGGTTGCCCTTTGCACATTCTTCACGTAAGCACTTGGGGCGCCGTGGAGATCATCAAGCAGAGCAAGTACCTCGGTGCGCCGGTTACGTGCGAGGTTTGCCCGCATCACTTCTCTCTGACCGAGGAGGATATGCCTCCCTTTGACACCAACTGGAAGATGAATCCGCCTCTCCGCACGAAGGTAGACGTGGACATCATCCTGGCGGCGCTCAAGGACGGCGTCATTGACTGTATCAGCACCGATCACGCCCCGCACGCAACCTATGAAAAGGATGCGCCGTTCGACGAGGCTCCTTTCGGAATCGTAGGATTGGAGACGGCGGTCGGCGTTACGTTGACCTACCTGACGCACAAAGGGATCCTCACGCCGCTGGAGACGATCCGAATGATGAGCACGCGTCCCGCCGAGATCTTCCGCTTGGACGCCGGCACCTTGAAGCCGGGCCGGACGCCCATCGCGCAGGTGACCGTGATTGACCCGAACATCGAGTGGACGTTCGACGTGAGCAAGACCTTCAGCAAGGGCCGGAACTCGCCATACCACGGAATGACGCTACGCGGAAAGACGATGCTTACCTTCAGCGGGGGGAACGTCTATACGGACGCTCTCTACCCCGCGGAGCGTCACTCTTTGCGCAGCTGAAGCACGGATTCCGAGACGACGCCGACGTACCAGTGGGGATCGCCGCTCGAGTCCTCGTCCGGCGGTTCGTGCCAGTCGTACAGGTAGCCCTCCAGGCACTGGCCGGCGGTGAGCATCTGCGCGAGCCGGTACCGCGGGAGCCAGACCTCGCGGACTACCGGATAGCAGACCGAGGGCAACGGGTCGAGCATGGTTGTGTAGTCTTCCGTGACGTCCACAAACGTGACTTTAGCGACATTAAATCTCCAAAGATCAGCCTCAATCCTATCCATATCCATCGCCTCCATGCGACGTTCATCTGTAAGGACGGATAGGGTCGTCGTTTCGCCGCACGGGTGCGTCGGTTCCCTGGGTAACCTTCCCCGCCATGGCGTCCGTGCGGTTCGAGGGGGTGACGAAGCGTTTCGGCGAGGTCGTGGCTCTGGACGCCCTTACCCTTACGATTGAGGACGGTGAGTTCATGGTTTTCGTCGGCCCAAGCGGCTGTGGGAAAACGACGGCGCTTCGTCTGGTGGCTGGCCTCGAGTCCGCAACGGAAGGGACTATCCGAATCGGAGAGCAGGTCATGAACGACGTCCCTCCCAAGGACCGCGACGTCGCCATGGTGTTTCAGACCTACGCGCTGTATCCTCACATGACGGTATTCGAAAACATGGCGTTTGGTCTCCGTCTTCGGAACCGGCGGGGTTGGGTGCGTCGTTTGGTCAGGCGCAGCGAAGCTCAAGCGATCGAGCGAGCCATAGACGAGAAGGTGCGCGAGACGGCTCGCATGCTCGGCATCGAGACGCTACTCCACCGTCGGCCGAAAGAGTTGAGCGGAGGACAGCGTCAACGTGTCGCTCTCGGCCGCGCGATCGTGCGCGAGCCTCGCGTGTTTCTGATGGACGAACCGCTCTCCAACCTGGATGCAAAACTGCGGGTGCAGACGCGCGCCGAACTCATACGGTTGCATCGTCAATTAGGAATCACGACGTTGTATGTTACGCACGACCAAACCGAAGCCATGACGATGGGAGACCGAATCGCCGTCATGAATGAAGGGAGGCTGCAACAGGTGGGGCCGCCTCTGGAACTGTACCAGAATCCTGCCAACACGTTCGTCGCGTCCTTTTTGGGTAGTCCTGCGATGAACCTTCTCGAGGTGCGCGTTCGAGACGGCGTTGTGGAATTGGGCGGCGCGAGGATTCCTTTCCCGCACGACCGCGAGCACGCCATTCTCGGCTTTCGGCCGGAGTCTGTAAGACCCGGCCCGGGCGAATATACGATACAGGCCACCGTGGATGTCGTCGAGCCGCTTGGGTCCGTTCAGACCGTGCTGCTGCGGGTCGGCGAGCACGAGATCACGGCCTTGCTCCCCGCGAGCGAGCCGATGATGGAAGGCGCGCCGGTCACCGTCTCGCTGGAGGGCCCAAGTTTGCACTGGTTCTCGGTGGAGACAGGCGAGGCCCTTCGGTAGACTCGGTTCGTGCGCTTTTGGCCGTTCGGACGCAAACGGGAGAGCAGGGCGGACCTGGTCATCAACCGGAACTTGCACCTCTCCGTCCTCGCGCAGAGGCGGAGTTTGCCGCCCCTCTTGTCTGTCGTGAATCCTGACGGGAGCAACGGAGCGGTTCAGGGGTTCGGCGCCCCCCTCTTTGAAGGCGCGACGAAGGACATTCTGAACGAACCACTCCGCCAAGGCGACTACGGCATCGTTACGCCGCGACAGGACACGGTCCTGCAGATGACGATCGTGCCATTGGAAGAGATACCCCAGTTTCAGAAGCCGAGCACAGAGACGGAACGACGACAGTCCGGTGTGACCGAAGCGATGATCCCCTTCCTGGACGCGGCTGACGTCTTGTTGGACACGACGATCCGCGGCTACAAGGACGCCCTCGTTTCGATGCGCTTTTTCTTGGATTATGTGAAACGCCTCGGGGAGTTGGCGGAAGGGGTCGTCGCGGATCCGCTGGCGGAGACGTATCGGATGCCAACCGATCTTTACGTCAAAGACCGCCTCCATCCTCACGTGGATTTTCGAGAGATTGGAGCGACAAGAGTAGAGGCTTTGGACGACGGCTTGTGGGTGAGTAGCCGAGGCATGGCGAAGTTCAACCTCCCCGAGTTGGAGATGTACGGCGTAGCGACGGAAGACTTCGATGCCGCCGTGAGAATGATCATCGCTGCGTGCCAGCAGGTGATCCTTGGCGTGCCGTTCCGGATCGGCGAGACGGCGTTCCTGCCTTCGCAGCCGTTGCAGATCGTGGAGGGGACGAGGAACCGGGACATCTGGGGAGACCGGCCGACGTTGGAGTTCCGCGACCCGCGTGGCCAGGGAGCAGCGAAGGGAGTCGCCGCGTGGAAGGCGGCTCACCTGAGCGGGCAGTCGGATTCAACGGATCTCCGCTAAGGCCTCGGCGATCTCTTCCGCGTCTGCGCGCGTGGAGTCCTTTCCAAACGAGACTCGAATCCCCTCGGCGGCTTCCTCCGGCGAGAATCCCATCGCCAACAGTACGTGGGACGGCTCGATGCTGCCGCTACTGCAGGCTGCGCCCGAGCTGGCGGCGATTCCGCGACGATCGAGGTGAATCAGCACGGTCTCCGCTTTCCGGCCAGGTATCCGGAAATGGGCGTGTCCGGGAAGTACGTTTTCCCATCGGTCGAG
>RFHN01000050.1 GCA_003695835.1 Armatimonadota bacterium | reverse complement strand
GTGCTGGTAGTGCCCTCGACCAAGCCCGTCCCCTCTGCCGCGCCCACGAGAACGATCTCCGCGGACCGCGCGCTCGAGATCGCTCTGGCTCAGGTCCCCGACGCCCGCAGCGCCACCGAGCCGGAGTACGTCATCTGGTCGGACGGTTTTGCATCCGCGTACGCGTGGATGGTGATCGTGGACAACGAGAACCTGCAGAATCCGGTGAGGAACCGCTACTTCGTGGACGCCGTAAGCGGACGTATCCTCGAAACGAAGAGCGAGATCTATTATTTCGACGATTTCATCATCAACGTGCAAGGGTTCCGAACGCCTGGGACGGCGCCGGACACGCCTTCGAATCCGCCTGTGATCGGCCCGATGCCCGGATTGGAGGTTCTCGTGCCGCCGACGGGCGGGCGATTCACGGACGCCTCGGGCAACGTCGCCTTCCCGATTGACGGCCGCCTGATCGTGAGCGCGCGCGCTCACCTCCGCGGCCGCTGGGCGAAGGCGGTGGATGTGGAAGGACGGGACGAGGTTCTGTTCGCGAGCCAACAGGCGTCGCTGCCTTTCTCGCTGATCTTCAATCAGTCGCAGGAGGAGCATATCACGGCTCAAGTGAATGCGTTCCTGCACACGGAGATCGTTCACAACTTTGCGAAGGCGATCAACCCGGCCTATCCGGGGATTGATATTCAGATGCCTGCGAATGTGAACATTGATAGCTCCTGCAACGCGTTCTATAACGGGTCTTCGATCAACTTCTTCCGGGCGAGCGGCGGATGCGTTAACACCGCGTACTCGTCGGTCGTGTATCACGAGTATGGACACCACATCGTCGCGTCCGGCCACCTGAATCCGACGGGCGACTTCCACGAAGGCGTCGCGGACATCACCTCGATGCTTCTTCTCGATGATCCGATCATCGGACGAGACTTCGCCGGCCCGGGCAACCACGTGCGAAACTGCTCGACCTCGAACGAGCAGTACCCCTGCAACGGCGGCTCGCACCAGTGCGGACAGGTCATCTGCGGCGCGTTCTACGACACGCTCGTCGGCCTGAAGGCGAAGTGGGGCAACAATCCGGCGCTCGACCTCGCCCGCTATCTGTATCTCAATCTCATCTTGATGAGCCCGCCCGCGATCGATCCGGACATTACCATTGACGTCCTCACGCTCGACGACGACGACGGCGACATCATGAACGGAACGCCGAACTACGCGGAAATCAACGAGGGCTTCACGGCGCACAACCTGCCCGCGCCGCCCGTGCCGGACATCACGCAGTTCACGTTCACGCCCGTCGAGTTCGTCGGCGGATTCTCGCCGACAGTCCGCGTAACGCTCAACAGCATCGCGGGAGGCGGAGGCGAGGTCGTTACCTTCACGAACAGTCACCCGGGCATCATCAACATGCCCGCAAACGTGACCGTGCCGGCAGGAAGCTCGACCGTGACGTTCACAGTCTCCAGCAACCCGGTCTCTTCGGATACGGTGGTTACGTTGACGGCGACCCACGGCGTCTTCACGCGCGAGCTGATCGTCGTCGTCCACCCGATCACCATCCGTTCGGTCACCCTCGATCCGAACAACGTCGTCGGAGGCACTTCCTCGACTGGAACGGTCGTCTTCGATCCGCCGATCCCGGACAGCGGAGCGACGATCAACCTCTCATCGAGCAATCCGGCGGTCGCAAGCGTCCCAGCCACGATCAACGTGCCCGGAGGCGCGACCTCGGCGAACTTCACCGTAACGACGACGCCCACCTCCAGCACGCAGAACGCGCGCATCACCGCGAGCTTCGGCACGTCGTCCGCGTTCGCCGACCTGACCGTCCAGACGCCGAGCCTCTTCTCGTTCGTCGTCAATCCGCGAACCGTACAAGGCGGTAACTCGACGACGGGAACCGTCACCCTGAACGGCCCGGCGCCCGCGGGAGGTGCGGTCGTGACGCTCGTGTCGCTGAACCCGTCGGTTGTGCAGGTCCCGAGCACCGTAACCGTGCCGGCCGGCGCGACCACGGCGAACTTCACGATCAACACCTCGCCCGTAACTTCGACGAAGCAGGTTACGGTGCGCGCGTCTCGGTACGCGATCAAGAGTCAGGCGATTACGGTAACTCCGTAATCCCGAAACCCGAAGAGGCGCTCCGCCGAGGACGGCGGGGCGCCTCTCTTTTTTGCAGCCTTTTCCAGCCCGCCCCTTGACAGGGAGTTTTAGCCTTGGTTAAAATAGAGTCGTGAGCAGCCCCTCCATCGAGGACTACCTGAAAGCGATCTACCACCTCGGCCGCGGCGAGCCGGTCAGCACTCAGGCGATCGCGGATCGCCTCGAAGTGACTCCCGCCGCGGTGAGCAAGATGCTCCGAACGCTGAGTCGCGACAATCTGGTACAGCACCGCAAATATTACGGCGTCCGCCTCACTTCGAAGGGCGAAAGGATCGCCGAGCAGATGGTGCGCCACCACCGCCTGTTGGAGCGGTACCTCGTCGAGCACCTCGGCTTCGATCCCGACCACGTGCACGAAGAGGCGGAGATCCTCGAACATCATATCAGCGAACGATTCGAAGACAGGATCGCGGAACTCATGGGGCACCCGACCGAGTGCCCGCACGGCAGCCCCATCCCACCCAAGAGGAAACATGAAAACGCTCGCTGACCTCAAGCCCGGAGAAGAGGCCACCGTCGTGGAACTCACCTCGACCGGTCTCACGCGGGAGCGCCTTCAGGACCTCGGCATCGTCCCGGGAACGCGCGTCCGTGCGAGCCTGATCAGCCCACTCGGCGACCCCGTCGCCTACGAGGTTCGAGGCGCCCTGATCGCCCTGCGCAGACCCGACGCCGCCACCATCCTGATCGAGAACGGACACGAAAATGGCAAAAACGATTGAACAGAAGGTCAAACCAGGGCGGGCGAAATATGAAGTGCCCGAGAGCGAACTGGTGGTCGCGCTCGCGGGCAACCCGAACACCGGCAAGAGCACCGTCTTCAACGCGCTAACCGGCCTTCGGCAACACACCGGCAACTGGCCGGGCAAGACCGTCACGCGCGCCGAAGGTTCCTTCTCCTTCCAAGGCGAAAAGTATCACCTGATTGACCTTCCCGGAACCTACTCGCTTCTGGCGAGAACCACCGACGAAGAGATCGCGCGAGACTTTCTCGTCGAAGGCGAGCCGGACGTCGTCGTCGTTGTCGTGGATGCCACCAGCCTCGAAAGAAACCTCAACCTCGTACTACAGGTGCTCCGCCTCACGCGCCGCGTCGTCGTCTGCCTGAACCTCATGGACGAGGCGGAGCGCAACGGAATCGAAGTGGACGCCAAAGCCCTCGAAGAGGAGCTCGGCGTGCCGGTCGTACCCACGGTCGCCGTGCGCCGGAAAGGACTGGAGCGACTCGTTGCGGCGATCGCCAAGGTCGCCCATCAACCAGGGCTCGACGAGGCGAGCCGACGAGAAGAGGTGCGAGAGTTCTTCGCCGCGGATCCCGCCGAAAAGGACCGCATCGTCCGCGCCACCTTCGCCGAAGCCGAGCGGATCGCCGCGCGATGCGTCCGGACCTCCGGATCCGCGCGGCGACTCGACCGCATCCTCGACCGAATCCTCACCTCCAAGGCGGTCGGCTTTCCCGTGATGCTTCTGCTGCTTGCAGCGATCTTCTGGCTCACGATCGCCGGAGCCAACGTGCCGTCCTCTCTTCTCGCCGACGGGCTTTTCTGGGTGGAAGAGAAGCTCCTGATCGGAATGAACGCGATCGGAGCGCCCGCCTGGCTCACCGGCTTCCTGATCGAAGGCGTCTACCGAGGGTTGGCTTGGGTCGTCTCCGTCATGCTCCCGCCGATGGCGATCTTCTTCCCGGCGTTCACCCTGCTCGAGGACCTGGGATACCTCCCCCGCGTCGCCTTCAGCCTCGACCGAGTATTTCGCAAAGTCGGCGCAAACGGCAAGATGGCGCTCACGATGGCCATGGGCTTCGGCTGCAACGCCGCCGGCGTCATCTCCACGCGCATCATTGACTCGCCGCGCGAGCGTCTCATCGCCATTATCACCAACAACTTCATGCCGTGCAACGGCAGGTGGCCGACGCTGATCCTTCTCGCTACAGTGTTCATCGCCGCCGCCTTCCCGCCCTCCGTCGGCGCGCTCGTCGGCGCGGGGACGCTCGTCGGGGTCGTCCTTCTCGGATTCTTCGTTACCCTCCTCGTCTCGTTCGGGCTGACAAAGACGGCGCTCAAGGGCGCGGCTTCCGCCTTCGTGCTCGAACTCCCGCCCTACCGAAAGCCCCAGCTGCTCCGCATCCTCTATACCTCTCTGTTGGATCGCACTCTCTTCGTCCTTTGGCGAGCCGTCGTCATCGCCGCGCCGGCGGGAGGCCTCGCTTGGATCCTCGCTAACGTCTCCGTCGGCGACGCGACGCTCCTCCAAGCGATCGTCCAATTCCTCGACCCGCTCGGCAGACTGATCGGCCTCGACGGAGTCATCCTGCTCGCCTACATCGTCGCCATCCCCGCCAACGAAGTCGTCGTCCCCACCATGCTGATGGCTTACATGAACTACAACAAGCTCATCGAAATCGAGAGCACCCAGCAGCTCCAACAGCTCCTCGTAGTGGACCACGGTTGGACGGTCCTCACCGCCGTCTGCCTCATGCTGTTCTCCCTGCTCCACAACCCCTGTTCCACGACACTCTGGACGATCTTCAAAGAGACCGGCAGCAAGAAGTGGACGCTCGTTTCGGCGCTGCTGCCCCTGGGCATCGCGTTCCTGGTGTGCTTCTTGGTCGCCCAAACCGCGCGCCTCTTGGGTTGGGGCGGATAGCCCGGGCGGGGCGCAGGCCGAGCCGATGAAGTGAATTGTGCTAACGAACGAACTTAATCCGTGCAGGAAACCGTCCAGTCAGGCAAAATAGAAAGAAGAAACCCTTGACAACTTGATACGTCTAAGGGTAAGAACAAACACGGGAGAAAAAACGGAGGAAAACATGGCTGCAACAGCCTGGACCGAGCGAATGTACCGCATTTGTGCGGGGGGGGATTCTCGTGTCCCTTTACGGCCTTGCCTTCGCGTGCCCTGTCTGCCCGAGCACCCACGCGTTTGGCTTCAGCCGCCTAACGCTGTGGATCCTGGCGCAGCGAACTGACCGCTCGGCACTCTCCATCCGTCTTCTTTCGCCGCGGCCGGCCTCGTCCGACCTCTCCGACGGGTCCGACCCGCTTCACCCTTCCAACACCTTCGCGGCGAACGATTTGGGCGCTCAGACCGACCAAACGGTAGGCGCCCAAAAAGCCACAAATCCAAAGAAGGAGGAAAAACGAAAATGAAAATGAAACTCAGCACGTTCCTCGTGCTTCTCGCCTGCGCTCTGGCGGCAACGACGTCCCTGACGCCCATCATCGCCAAGGCCAGCAGCGCGAGTAGAGGGACCGACGACGGCGTGGAGTTCTGCCGCGCCCACTTGAGCAAGATTGCGCGTCGGATTGCACTGTACCGGCAGGACCATGACGGAAAGTTCCCTTACACGCTTGACGAAGTCGGCATCCCTCCAAGGTGCCCGATCCATAAGACACGCTATTGGTACATGCTCGGAGTGGAGGCTCGGGATTGGTTGACCCTGGACCCCCAGTCCCGAGAGGCTTTCCGGAATGCGGTAAAGTCGTTACGCTGGGATGGCGTGCCAATCGTAGTGTGCATCGCGCATTTCGACCCCGCGAACGTCGTCGACGTCCAGTATTACGACCAAGGCGACGGCCTGCCCCCTCGGCCAATGGGCATTCCCGCCGAAGGTGAAGACATCCGCATCCTTGGCGCAACCCTGGAAGGAACGACCGGCTATTACCCCCCGGAAAACGGCAATCAGCAACGGGTAGCAGAGTTCGCTCACACACTGCTCCGCGAAAGAGGAGAGTAATATGAAATTCATCCTTGGCATGATCCTGCCGCTCACGATTGCCAGCTACCTGGTGGGAATTCAGCCTCCAAACGATAGTTGCAGTTCCTTGCCCACCTGCCCGGAGGAAGGTCAACCTTGCATCTGTCCGGATGGAACGCCCTCAACATGGACAGGAAAAGTGCTCAACATCATTAACACCGAGCTGTGTTCTTGCTTCACTCCGGGTTGCGGCCCTGGACCGTGTAATCGCAGGGTGAAATGGACGGGTAACCGTTCCGAGTACCGGTGCGACTGCGGAGAGGCTTCGACAGTCAAGATCTGCTTCGAAGACTTCCTCTTCCAAGGAGCGACAGACCAAAGCTGTGCCTTGGCTTCTTGCTCGGGACCATGCCTCGATCTGATCAATCCGGCACCATGATCTTGAAGACTGCTGCATCAAAGGCCATTAATCCATGGGAACAAGGAGAAAAAACGACAATGAAACTGAAACTGAGCACGTTCCTCGTGCTTCTCGTCTGCGCTCTGGCGGCAACGACGTCCCTGACGCCGATCGTCGCCAAGGCGAACGCAAAGTTCCCCGCACAGGGAACCGAAGCGGACTGCCGCGCCCTGCTGAGCGAGATCGTCAACCGTATCAACGCCTATCGCCAGCAGCACAACGGCGACTTCCCATTGTCCCTCAATGAAGTCGGCGGGCCGTTCGTCTGCCCCGAGCACTTCACGCCAATCGTGCTTGGCACTGGACAAATCCATCGGCCGGACCTGGTGCGTCCCGAGGGCCTCGCTGGATTCCAGGCGCTGGCGCGCTCGATTGACTGGAACCAGATTCCGATCGTTGAGTGCGGAAGTCACTTCGACAGCGATCGAGTGATCAACGTCATGTGGATTGACCGCAGCGAACAGAATCTGCCGCCAAGGCCCATGCCGGTTCCCGCGGAAAACACCAAGAACGCCTTCCTCGGAGCCACCTTGGATGGCCGTGTTGGCTATTACGACAACTCCGATGACGCCATTGACCGAGTGGCTCCGTTCTTTGAGCGGCTGCCGTATATATGGCGATGAGAACTCTGTTGGTCGCAGCCGTTACTTGGACGCTCGTCGCGGCACTCACGGTCGCGTACGCTGCTGGGATCAACACCTATCCCTGCGGCCAATTCGTCGAGGGATCATGCCCGGAGATTGGCGGCCAGGGCTCGTGCCCGGACGGCACGCCGTGCGTTTGGAGTGTGATCGGCCAGTGGAAGCAACTACGAACCTTGTGCAGCTGCTACACGGAAGGTCGTGGCCCTGGTCCGTGCAACCGCCTTGTTCAGTGGTCGGGAACAATGTACGACATGGGGTGCTACGGCACGGAGCCACAGCCCTGCAAGATCAAGCGCTGCTGGGATGCGGGCTCCGTTCTGCCCGCGCAGTTTCCGAGTCAGAATTGTGACCTGGATCCCTGCAACGGCCCTTGCCCGCACCCCGTGTTCCCTCTCTGACGAACCCTCGCGGCGGGGCGAACGACTTCGCCCCGCCAGCCCGTGCGAGCCGAAAAGAGGAGCGAGCTGATCTACATCGTTTCCAGCCGAAACGTCTCCGCGAGCGGTACGCCGACGCGAGAGCCGTTCTTCGCCATTTGAGGGCGATTCGAAAAGCCGCCGCGGTCCAACCCTTGCGATCGGTGCTGTCGTAACGCCTGGAGTTTCGCTTCGTAAACGTCCGTGATCTCGACGGCCGCGTTCGGCCGCCGCGTATGGAAGAACGCGATCGCGACCGGCTGGGTCCGCTTCTCCAGCCAGTGTTTCACAACTCTGCCGATCCCCTCGTGATCGGGATGGAGGTAGGGAAGGTCGGGCGTGTCGGGATCGAATGTGATGACCAGGGTAGGTTGAAACTCCTCTCCGATCTCCTCGATCGTCTCGAGCACGTTGGGTTGCTGTACCACCTCTCGATCGGGCAACCCGAGGAACCGGAGATCCTGATACCCGATGACCGCTTGAGCGGCCTTTTGTTCCTCACGGCGCGTGGCGGGGAGATCCTTTGCTCCGATGCGATTGGGCCCCTTCTCGCCATCGGACGCCACTACGAGCAGGACCTGAGCCCCGCGGTCCACAAGCCGCTTGAGCGTGCCGCTGATCCACCAGTCGGCGTCATCGGGGTGCGCCACGACGACAAGGACGCGCGAATGCTGCAAGATTCGCTCGCCGTTTTCGAGCGCCTCTTTGGGTGGAACCGTGAGACGCGTGCTGAGCGCCACCCAGGCGGCGAGACCCAGCACCGCCACGCCTGCGATCAACGCGCCGAGCCAGCGAACGATGACCCTGATCACATCGCAGATTATGGTTTCTTTGCGGGCTACGCCGGTGCCAACGCCAATCGCGCACCCGAGTACCCGGGGAAAACCTCCGGCAGCAGCGCCTCCGCACCCATCCGCGCGGCCAGCACGCTCGAGAGGACGGCGCGGTAGTCGGTAGTCACCCTCAGGTCGCCCGGCTCTTCGAGCGCCTCCGGCTCCAGCCCCGGCCACTCGCCGTAGATCCTGCCTCCGGCAACGCCCTTGCCCAGGACGAAGAGAACGCTCCCGCGCCCATGGTCTGTGCCGAGACCCGCGTTCTCATACGCTCGGCGGCCGAACTCCGTAGCGACCACGACCGTCACCCGTTCCATCTCTTTCCCCAAATGATTCGAGAAAGCCGCGAGCGAGTCAGCCAGATCGGTCAGAAGAGATGCGTGCCATCCTTCGGTCGCGCCCTGGGCGACATGCGTGTCCCATCCGCCCTTTTCGAGACAGGCGACTTCGAGACCCACTCCCGACTCGATGAGCAGCGCGGTCTGCGCCAGCGCCTTGCCGAGGTCGGACGCGGGATAGCCGTGACGATTGACTTCGGTGACATCCGGGAGTCGTTCGACGATCTCCAATGCCTTCAGCGTTTGGCGACCGGCTACGGAGAACCGATCGTCGCCCTGTTGATACAGCTTCCACAGCGACTCATGGAGGCGCCTTCTGCCCTCTGAGCCTCCGGCCAAGCGATACTGTTTCAGATCCTCGAGCGCAAGCGCGCCTGTACTTCCCTTCAGCGAGTCCGGGAGTACCGGTGCAAAGGCGAGAGCCTGGAGCGGGTCCTGCGTCCCGCCCTTCGCGGCGAGGTATCGCGCCACCCAACCGTTCGACACCGGCTCGCCCGCGTACGCGACGCCGCGTTCGATCGCGCTCATGGCCTCGAAGTGCGAGCGCGACCGATCCTGAGACCCGACCGCGTGGACGATCGCCATATCGCCTTCTTGATACAAAGGCAGAAGCGAACGAAGCGCGGGATGCATCCCAAAACGATCGTCCAGCGGGAGAACGTCCTGTTTTCGCAGCGCCAGCGAGGGGCGAAGCCGGTGATACGCGTCGTCGCCGTACGGAACGATTGTGTTGAGCCCGTCGCAGCCTCCGCGAAGGAACAGGAAGACGAGCACACGCCCATCCTTCTCTCCGTCCTTTCGGAAGGCAACCTGCGTTAACGCACGGGTCGCACACAGCCCCATTGCGCCCGCAAAGAGAGCGCGGCGCGAGAGTTTCCGATAGCCTTCACAACTGTATTCCATCATTATCTCCATTGAAACTCCGGCGAGCAGAGGCAAAGCGCAATGCGCTCTCGCGGATCGCGGCGTTCCGCGATCAAGCGCGAAAGCGGGTCCTCGCCGGGTTTCCGCCCGAGGATCGCTTCTACGGGCTGTTGTCGCAGAATTTCGTCTATTTGCACTCCCTTCACGTCTCCGGAGAGCAGCGCGATGGCAAAGTTCCACCTGGCGAGTAGCGATCCGGTCCAGGATTCGGTTTCGTTCGGGTAGCCATCGGGCATCGGCCACTCGTGGGATGGCTGCCCCATCGCGCGCAGATAGGGAAGCACCCCGCGGCCGTCCGTCGCTGCGGCGAGAGCGCGGAGCGACGATGCCACGAAGTCGAACGGCCGTTTCGGTAGGGGCGGAGCATGGAGCAGGTCATCCGAAAGCAAGAGCGGGCGCAGCATCGCGCGGATGTCGCCGCCCGTCTGCAGATAGATCTCCGCCAACCGGTCGCGCCACCCTTCAAACCCGTCGCCCAGGAAGCGAGCGACCAGCTTCCCGGCGATGAACTTCGCGGTGCTCGGGTGGGTGGCCAGGATCTGCAGCACCTGCTCGCCATCTTCGACCCCTCCGCCGGCGGGAATCCGATGTCCCAAAACCACCTTTTCGCCGAAGTCGTGCTGACTTTCGTCGAAACGGAACGTTCCCCGCGCGCGGCCGAAACGGTTCTCGATCGTCCAGCCGGTAAAGCACCGCGCCACTTGTTGCACATCTTCTTGTGTATATCCACCGTGCACGCCAAGGGTGTGCAGTTCCATCAGCTCGCGTGCGTAGTTTTCGTTCGGTTTCGCTTTGTTGTTGCGATCGTTGTCGAGGTACTCGAGCATCGCGGGGCTTTTGGCGGATGCGCGGAGCAGGTCCGGGAACTTGCCCAAGGCATGGCGCCGGATGACTGAGATCTCGTCCATCGGCTTTCGCCAAGCTTCGAACCTCTTTCGCGCATAAATGTTGAAATGGTCGCTCCAGAACTCGACCATCCGTTCGAGCAGCTGATTTCGGCTGTAGACCGCCCGCAAGATCGTCGCCTGTTGCAGCTGTCTCACGACTTCTTCTTCCGGAAGGTCGCGCAACTCGGCTGGCCCGAGGCGGAAGACGTCCAAGCGCTCGATCTGCAAGACGAGCCAGGGGTCCTCTTCTTCGTCGGCCGCGATTTGGCTCTCGATCCAGGCCTCTCGGCCCTTCTCCGCGACCTCTTTCGCGACCTTCAGGTTGAACCCATACGCCACTCGGTTGAGCGTGCGCGCGATCGGCTCGGGGTTTGGCAACGGTTCGGCAAATCCAAGATCCGAGTTTCCAAGCAGGTTGCGCAATCCCCGGCCGCAGCCGGCGAGCGCGGTAGCGCTTGCCGCCGCCAGCGCGGCCTTGAGCAGATCCCTCCGATCCATCGTCCTATGCGCCTCGCGCCTCAGCCGCCGACGCCTCTGGGCTTCCAACGCGCTGCACCACAGACAACACCCCCGCTCCGAGCGCAAGCACGAGCAGGATGGGGCCGATGACAAACCAACCCACCACAGGGAACGCCGCCGCCGCGACAATCAGACCGCTCGCTCGAGTGAGAGCGGAGTAGGCGCTGACGTCGGGGTCATGCCGCATGACACGATTGGCAATCAGACGCGACAGGCCGGCGCCCCCGATTGCCGCGAGCAACACGGTGATCGTGAAGCCCATGAGCCCGGCGAGCTTCGCCATCGGCAAGGGCAGAGAGGAAAGGATGATCGAGAGAATGATCAACGCTCCTCCACCGAGTAGGCCGTACAGGAACGCCTTGAGAGCGGACTGCCTGAGCGCCCCGTGCGCGATTTCCGTGCGTTTGGTGAAGACAAGGGCACAGACCACCGTCATCGCCCACGCCGAGACCGCCGTTCCGATGACGATCGCCAAGACCGTCAATGCATCGCCAATTGTGATTCCCATTTGTCGTTTCCTCCTCCGGCGCCCGCCCCCGGGTCATTCCAGGGTCGGGAAGCCGATTGTTCACCGTTAGGGTACACGGAAAGTACGTCCGAACGAGCGCAGCGGGCGCCGCAGCGGGACTTTCGGCCCGGCTTGGACCTCCGAACGCCGCCCGGTCGTGTTGTCTTCGCGGTGGGCAAAGCTTCTCACGACTTGCAAGCCCGCTACCAGCACGACGCAACGAACCGAGTGCCCGCCACGTCCCACCCGCCCAGGGTACAATGGAGCAGTCGGTGCACTTCGACTCGTCTGACCGCCTGAAGGAGGAATGCGGCATCTTCGGCGTTTACGCGCCGGGCGCCGAGGCGGCTCGCCTTACGTTTTTCGGCCTGTTTGCTCTTCAACATCGAGGCCAAGAGTCTTGTGGCATTGCCGTCTCCGATGGGGAGAAGGTCCGGATGCACAAGGACATGGGGCTGGTGAGTCAAGTCTTCGACGAGGCGATCCTCGCCACGCTCCCCGGCCATATGGCGATCGGCCACACCCGATATTCCACCACCGGAGCCAGTGTCAAGCGAAACGCGCAGCCGGTTTC
>RFHN01000049.1 GCA_003695835.1 Armatimonadota bacterium | reverse complement strand
TCCCTGGGCGGCGGCGTGGTTCCTTCCGCGGGGGACGGGCGGATGCCGTGGTCTTGGTTTGCGGCGATTCGGATGCCGATGCCGTTGCGCAGGAAGCGGTTCCCTTCGATCTGCCAGCCCTCCGACGTTTCGCTCCCGATCGTTCCTTTGCCAAGCCACCTCTGGCTCCAGAGGAGCACGCCGTGGCCGTTGGACTGAAACGTGTTGCCCTTCACGACGAACCCCTTTCCGTTTTCGACTGCGATGCCGGCCTGCCGGTTGAATAGCATGCGGTTGCCTTCAATGACGAAATCGGAGCTGTAGCCGCACCAGAAACCGTAGTTGCATCGGTCGGCGAAGTTGTTTCGAAAGACGTTTCGACGGGAGAAGGTCGCCTCGAAGGCGATGTTCGGGCTTAGGGATCCATCGTTCTCTTCGAACAGGTTGTCGTCGCATCCGACGAGGTTGCCCTCCGGGGTCATGCCTGCGAGGAAGAACCCATCGCCTCCGAGGCGGGCGGTGTTTCGGCGAAAGTGGTTGTGGCAAGAACCATGGACGATGAGAAAGCCGGCGGCGTCCGCGCCCATGTGGCCGAAGTGCAACCCCCCTTCGCGAGGTTCGAATCGGCAACAGTAGTCGCAGGAGTTTTCTTCGAAGCGAGAGCGGCTCGTCCCGAAGAGGTGAATTCCGAAACCGCTGTTATAGTTGCACTGGTTCCTGCGAACGACAAGACCAGTGCACCGATAGCACAAGACGCCGTTCTGTTGGTGTTGAAGATCGTTTTCTTCGATCGTGGAATCGGAGCACTCGACGAGCAGCAGCGCGGAGCCGTACGGATCCTCTTCCGTCTTCCAGATATCCAAGAAGACGGTATTGGGTGGCACCTCTTCCGTGGCCGTGATCGAGCAGCCACGGATCGTGAGGCGCGTGCATCGGCGGCATCGAATGCCGTGTTTCCCGCCACGGATTCGGAGGCGCTCGATGGTCACGCCGGAAAGGTCGTCGGCGCGGAGAGCGCTTTCTGCACTGTCGTTCAGGATCAGGGTGGTACCGTCCCCGGTGATCTGGGTTCCATCCTCGACTACGCACATCGGCTCGTTGAGTACGTAGACGCCAGGCGCGAGGCGAACGTGGCCCCCGAGCCGCAGTCCGTCTTGAGGCACGACCGTGTCCATCGGCGGAAACGTACCTGAAACGGCGGTTAGGTAGACTTCGACGCTTCGAATGGCGTTTCACAAGAGGACGATGTTTTGCGGCGAGCCACGCGTGGAGCACGTGGGGCAAGCCGTTGTCCTGAACGGGTGGGTTCACCGGATCCGCGATTTGGGCGGGCTTTTCTTCATTGATCTGCGGGATCGCACGGGGCTTTGTCAGCTCGTCTTCGATGTGGAGCGGTTTCCGAATCTTCACGAACTGCGTCATGAATCGGTGCTTTGCGTTCACGGGACGCTGCAGGCGAGGTCGCCGGAGACAGTGAACCCAAAGATGCCGACGGGCGAGGTCGAGCTGATCGTGGAGTCGTTCGAGGTTCTGAGCCGCGCCGCCGTCCTGCCCTTTCCGGTGTCCGACGAGTCGCAGATGCGCAATGTTTCGGAGGAGCTGCGGATCAAGCACCGGTACTTGGATCTGAGGCGCCCCTCGATGTACCGGAAACTGGCGGTGCGAGCTGCCGTAGTGCGAGAGATTCGACGCTACTTGGACGAGCGGGGTTTTCTCGAAATCGAGACGCCGATCTTCACGCGAAGCACACCGGAGGGGGCGCGGGACTACTTGGTGCCGTATCGGCTTTCGCCTGGAAAGTTCTATGCGCTCCCACAGAGCCCTCAACAGTACAAGCAGCTGCTGATGGTGGCGGGCGTCGAACGATATTATCAGATTGCGAAGTGTTTTCGAGACGAGGCCCAGCGCGCGGATCGCCAACCGGAATTCACCCAGCTCGACCTCGAGATGAGTTTCGTCACGCAGGAGGACATTCTCGAACTGGCCGAGGGACTCACCCGCGCGGTTTGTAACAGGATCATCGAGCAGTTTGAGCTTCCGCTCCAGCCGGTCGAGCCGTTTCCGCGATTGACATACGACGAGGCGATGGAACGGTTCGGGACGGATAAGCCCGATCTCCGCTTCGGCTTAGAGTTGTTCACGGCGACGGACCTGGTTCGCGAAACCGAGTTCCGGGTGTTTCGAAGTGTCGTGGAGTCCGGGGGAGTCGTGCGCGGCATCGTGTACCCCGGCGGGGCGAGCCTTTCGCGGAAAGAGGTGGGCGAGCTTGAGGAGTTTGCGAAGGGGTTTGGGGCCAAGGGCTTGGCGCAGATCCCGATCGGGGACTCGCTCGGAGGAATTGCCAGGCATCTCGGCGAAGAGGTTGCTCAGGCGATCGTGGAGCGCTCGGGAGCGGTGAAGGGCGATCTGATCCTGATGGTTGCCGATCGAGCCGATGTCGCGAACGAGGCTTTGGCTCGTTTGCGGAACCGAATCGGCGATCAGTTGTCCCTTCGCGATCCGTCGGTTCTCAAGTTCTGTTGGGTCCTGGATTTTCCGCTGGTCCTGTGGAATGAAGACGAACAGCGGTGGGACGCTTCGCATCACCCGTTTACGGGGCCCAAAGAGGAGGACCTCGAGTTCCTGGAGTCGGACCCAGGACGCGTG
>RFHN01000048.1 GCA_003695835.1 Armatimonadota bacterium | reverse complement strand
TGTCCGACCTGTCCGACCCGTCCGATCGTCCGACCAGTCCGGCCTGGTCGCCTCTCCCTGCCGTGCAACCGGCTTGGGTTCCGGTCGGTATCAGTCTGTATGCGGGAACGAAGGATTCACGAAGGGGTGCCGCCCGGGCTGCCTGACGAGGGAGAGTGGTACGTCTCCGAACTCTCCAATGACGAGCTGGAGATGCAGGTCCGGGGAAGGTTTCGGCTCTCCCCGTTTGCGCGTCTCTCCGCCGAGCAAACCGCTTTCCTGGCGACGTTTCTCCGCTGCCGAGGCGTGCTGGCGGCGGTCGAGCGGGAGTTGGGAATCAGTTATCCGACGGTCCGGGCGCGGCTGGACGCACTTCTCGAGGCGCTTGGTCTGTCTCCAACCGAGGTCGAAGAGCCGCCTCCGAAGGACCGCGTCGGCATGACTCCCAAACAGCGGGAGATCCTGGAACGCCTCGAGCGGGGCGAACTCTCGCCCGAAGAGGCGAAGCGCGCGATGAAGGAGGCTGCAGGTCAATGAAAGAGCAGGTGATTCGGATTTTGAAGATGGTTCAGGAAGGGAGGCTCTCGCCGGAGGACGCCTACGAACTGATGGACGCGTTCGTGGACTTCGGCGAGGGCGAACCGAAGGAAGGCGCCAAAGAAGAGACCGCCTCGGAGGACGCAACGGAGTCCGCCTCGAAGGAATCCAAAGAGAAGGCCGAATCCTTCTCTGCCCTACTCGACATGATCGAGAAAGTGCGGCGGGAGATTGCCGAGTCGGTGCAGTGGCAGGACGTCGCCGAACAGATTCGAAGCGCGGCGACGAAGGGGGTGGGCGCGGTGAAGGCGACGGTCGATCGGATCAGCAAGGGCGGCGTGCACTGGTTTGGGCCGGTCGAAACGCGCTCGACGGAACTGCCGCTCGAAGTGCCTGCCGGCAAACGTTTGCGGATTGAGCGGACGCACGGCGATGTGATCGTCACGGGCGGCGCGGCGATCGGGCAGATGAAGGCGACCGTCACCGTCCGCGGCGCCGACATGCAGGACGCTCGCTCGAAAGCCGAGCGCTGGACCCCAGTCATCGAGGAATCGGACGGAGTGGTTCTGCTGAAACAGAGTACGGATACGCTTCGGGAGGACGTCGAGATCTCGGTGCCGGCCGGCGTCGAGGTCGAGGTGCACGCGGAGTCGGGACAAGTGCGCGTGCGCGGTACGGAGGCTCCGGTGCGGGTTACGGCGCTCGCGGGAGACGTGAGCGTGGAGAATGTCTCTGGCCGGGTTGCGGTCGTGAGCCACGCGGGGGACGTCCGCATTGCGCACGTGAAGGACGCCGAGGTGGAAATCGAGAATCGGTCTGGCGACGTGTCGTTGAGCGACGTGCACGGCTCGTTTTCGATCCGCTCCGCGGCCGGGGGCGTGAAGTGCAGCGAGGTCACGGTCCAGTCGGGCGCGATCGAGACGGTGCGGGGCGACGTTCTGCTCCAACTCGTGAAACCGTTCGACGGTGCGCTGACGATCCGAACGGTGTCCGGCAACGTCCTGGCGGACATTGACGGGGCCAGCGACTGCCGAGTGGCGCTCTCTTCCGTGAGCGGCGCGGTGAACACCTCGATCTCTCTGGAGGACCTCGCTCACACGCGGGAGCGGATCACGGGGCGCCTCGGCGAAGGCAAGGGCTGCCTGGAGATCAGCACCGTCTCCGGCGCGGTCAACCTCCACCTGAACGATTAGAACAGGTGGAGCGACTCGCGGTGGGCGTTCCGCTCGCCGTCGTGGACGGCGTACCGCGCGACGCCGTGCATGTTGGCTGCGCCGTAGAGACCGTCTTTGCGGAGCGCGTAGAAGGTGATGCCGAAGTTCGGCTTGCCCGGCGCGGAGAGAAGGCGGGATTCCACGGTGCGGCGTGCGATTCTCTTGAGGACGTCCAGACAAGCCTCGCCCGGCTCCATTCCTCGACGCATGTTCTCGACGACGATCCGCGCCCCGGACTCGAGGATGTTCGCCTCTCCCCTGCCGGTGCTTCCCGCCGCGCCGACGTCGTTGTCCACATAGAGGCCGGCGCCGATGATCGGGCTGTCTCCGACGCGTCCGGGAATCTTGAAAGCGAGACCGCTGGTGGTCGTTACACCGCTGATCTCCCCCTTCTCGTTGAGGCAAAGACAGGTGATCGTGCCCGTCGGACGCTTGGCTCCGGCTTGGCGCTCTTCGTCATTGAGCCAGTCGTCTTCGAGAGAGAGGTTCGCCTTCCAACGGAGCCAGGCCTCGCGCGCCCGGTCGGTGAGCAGGTTCTCCTCCTTGAATCCCATGGCGCGCGCGAACTCGAGCGCACCCTGGCCGACGAGTAGGACGTGGTCCGTCCTCTCCATGACCTTCTGCGCAACGCGGCTTGGGGTCTTGATATTCTCGAGCGCGGCGACGGCGCCCGCGCGGTAGGTCGGGCCGTGCATGACACACGAATCCAGCTGCACCACGCCTCGCTCGTTCGGCAAGCCGCCGTATCCGACGCTGGTGTCGTTGGGGTCCTCTTCGACGATGTTGACGCCGGAGATCGCAGCCTCCAACGTGTCCACGCCCTGCTCCATCAGTTCCATGGCGCGGGCGGTGGCTCGAAGGCCATTGCCGCTCGAAACGGCGATCCGCTTGCCCGAGACGCGAAAGGTAACTTCTTGACTGCTCAGGGCCGACCATGCGCCAGCTGCGCTCACCGCGGCCCCAGCCTTGAGCAAGGTCCGCCGGGAAATCCTCTCCGCCATGCGCGAGAGGTTCGACAAGCGGAGTCTATTTCCTTCTCAGAGCGGTCTCGCGGAGCGCGCTGTCTGCCTCGGAGAAAGACCAATCCGGCGAGAAGAACCCCGCCCCGAGGACGCCTGCCGCGCCCTTCTCGAGGGCGTCAGACGAGTAGACGGCCCAGTCCGGCCAGTGGGCGCCGGAGACGAAGAACGGGAGGTCGGTCAGAACTTCCCTCCCCGCTCGACCCGTACCGGCGATGACACCCACCATCGCATAGCGAGAACCCCTCCGCGGATAGCCGAACAGGCACCCAACGTCTCCTTCGAAGACCACGCCCGCGCGACGGTCCAACGCAAAGCGGCCCATCTCTACCCTGGGCGCGGAATCGCCCAGAACCACATCCCAAGCCGCGTTGGAGTTCCGGGAGCCGTACAGAACGACGTTCGTGTCTGTGCCTATCGGTGTTCTGAGCCACTCTTCGTCGCTGACGACCACCGCCCGGCCATTGCCGCGATAGAGAAACGTCTCCGCGTCATACCTCGCCTTCTCGAAGTTCCATCGGTTTTCCTCCGGCGTTCCCTTCGTTCCGTAGACGAGGACGAAACGATTGGTGAACGCCCACTTGAAACCGCTTTGCTGCCGGTTCCGTTCCGAGGTGGGCGCCGACTCGAGCACAACAACGCCTTCCTCCGAAATACGCAGGAACAACGACGTCCCGTAGAACATCGCTTTGGAGGCCTTTCCGTTCACCGAGAGGGCGACTTCGCCGTTGAGGTTGTAGACGTTTCGAATCTCAAGCGTCCGGACGTTCTGCGTTTGGATCGTGTAGGTCTTCGTGTACGGGTCTACTCTCGCTTCGACGGTCGAGAGTTGGAGGGGGCGGTCCTGTTGCCAGATCCTCAACCACGCGCGTTCGGAAGAGATCGCCGGGTCGAAGGTGCGGAACGAAACCGTGCGGGTCTCCTCCGGCCTGGGCAAGCGATGCCGAGCGAAGAAGTCGAACATGGGCGCCCAGTCCACGCAATCTGCGCCGGGTTCCGGTGAAGCGTCCCACCAGTGACCGGCCCCCGGTTGAAAGTGGGCGTCGTAGTCGTGGTGGAACTTGGCAAGCTCTTCGAGTGCGCGACGCGCCTGCTGGGCCGGCACATTGTCATCGGCCTCTCCATGGAGGATATAGACGCCGAGGCCGCTTAGGTTGGGAAAGAGCGCGAGCGTATCCGTCGGGTTGGTGGCCCGCGCGAGAATCGCCTGGATGGGGTCGTTCGCGTCGAATCGCGCCCCGCCACCGTATGTCGCAAAGGTGAGCCAGCCCGCGCTGGGCGCGGTGACCGCGAAGGAGCCTGGGAACTGGCAGGCGAGTTGCCAAGCCCCGTGTCCGCCCATCGAATGGCCGGTCAGGTAGAGTCGTGTTGGGTCGGCCTTATAGTGGCGTTGTGATTCTGATAAGACCTCCATAGCGTCCAGCCGGCCCCAGTCCTCCCAGTCGAAGCCGAATGGACGGCGATTCGTCGGCGAAACGATGGTGGCCCAGCTCTTGGG
>RFHN01000047.1 GCA_003695835.1 Armatimonadota bacterium | reverse complement strand
GAGATCGCGCGCGAAAGTCTCTTGATCGCGGCGGAGATCTGCGTGTATACGAACGACCGCATCGTGCTCGAGTCCTTGCCGGAATAGTCAAGAGTTTTCGCAGAGGTGCGGATACAGTCTCTGAATCCGATCGGCTTGAAACGAGCCAGCATGCTCCGTACGGAGCAGCTTTGCGTACCGCCTGGCGGCGGCTTCGTCCCTGTCTGCCAAGAGCGTCACGAGCGAGGCGAGAGCATCGGCGGTGTCTTCGCTCGAGGGTTCTTCGAGCACGGAAGTTAGGGCGGTTTCGGCGAGCCACGGATTCGAGATTGCAGCTTGGTCGGCGAGACGGATTCGGACCTTGGCGGGAAGCGAGGCGGCCCATCCGTGCTCGACGAGAAGCCCGAGTACGACGACCGGAACCTCGCCTTTGCCCCGTTGCGCCAGCTCGACGAGGGTCTCGCGAGCCGTTTGAGACCGTCCGGCTTCGACGAGCGCTCGAACGAGGCTCTGAAGAGCTTGTGCGTCTTCTGGCCGGTCTTGGATTCGCTGTTTCATCAAGCCGAGCAGAGCCTCCGTGCCGGAACGCTTCGCCTCTTCGAGTCTCCGTTCATATTGATCCTCTGTTACTGCGCTGCCGGCGCCAAAGAGGAAGGCAAGCCCCAAACCCACAGCCAGTCCGCCCAAGTGCGCCCAGTGGCTGGAAGCCAGCTCAAACGTGCGCAAAGAGGAAACGGCGAGCGCGAATTCGAGCAAGAGCCAAGCGCCGATCACCAGAAACACCGGAACCCGCACGCGCGGAAAGAGCGGAACCCTTTCTCGGAAGAAGCGCAGAAACGAGTACCCGACCAGCCCAGCGATGCCGCCGCTCGCACCAACCAACGGGAGAGCCGCCACTTCGCTGGACTGCATCCGAACGATTGCCCAATGCGCCAGACCGCCGAGCCACGCCGCGCCCAGAAAGAGGAGCAACAGCCTCCAAAATCCCAATGCCCTCTCCACGACGGGGCCGAGCGCGGCAAGCACGATCATATTGACGAGAAGATGAAACGGATCGACGTGGACGAACGCGTGCGTCAGGATGGGTCGGATCTGCGTTCTCCACGCTTCTCCCTGTGCGGCAGGTATCAGACCATGCGTATAGGCGGCCTGTTCGACGCCCAAGGTGAAGCCCGCGACGATGAGGTTCGCAAGGAGAAGGAGAATGGTGGCAACCGGCGCTCTCTCCTTCATCGCGGGGCTATTCCAGGTCATCCGGCAGTTCGGTGTTGAAGTAGGTTTCCGCGACGTCGTCGAGGTCGTTCAGTCGCTCAAGAAGCTTGTATAGCTTCATGGCGTCCTCTCGACTGATCTCGACCATGTGAGTTGGGTTCATGCTGATCTCGGCGCTCAAGATGGTAAAGCCCTCCTTCTCGAGTGCCTGGCTGACGTCGTGAAGCGAATCGGCCGGCGTGAACACGACGAAAGCGTCGTCGGACTTCTGAACGTCCTCGGCTCCGGCGTCGAGGGCGGCGAGCGTCAGCGCTTCCTCGTCGGCGTCGGCGGGCACGCGGATCTCCCCCTGTTTCTTGAACTGCCAACTGACCGCCCCGTTCTCCGCCAGATTGCCGCCCTCTTTGCTGAACGCGTGACGCAGCTCCGGGACGGTACGGTTCCGGTTGTCGGTCAGACACTTCACGATAATGCCGACGCCGCCCGGTCCGTAGCCCTCGTACACCACTTCCTCCATCGCGGAGCCTTCGCCGCCGCCCGTGGCCCGTTCGAGTGCGCGCTCGATGTTCGCGTTGGGCATACCCTCTGATCGAGCCTTCTGGATGGCGGCGCGGAGTCTCGGATTGAACTCCGGATCCGGCGTTCCTTCTTTTGCGGCGACGATGATCTCGCGGCTTAGCTTCGTGAAAAGGCTCTGCTTGGCAGCGTCCTGCCGCTGCTTGCGGTGCTTGATGTTCGCCCACTTGGAGTGTCCAGCCACAGGGCGTTAATTTTGGCGCATGGAGGCCCGGAGGGTCAAACCGGATGCTCTTCAGGCCTTCTGGCGAGGCGTTACCGAAGTGCCCCAGCCATCCAGTTTTCCGGCGTGAAGTCGAGCGATGTTCGAAAGCTTCTCCTTCATCTCCTTGATGGCTTTGAGGTCCGGAACCATCTCCTTGTGCGCATGGATCTCCCAGAGGTCTCCGATCTTGCTGATATGCGCGACAGTCAACCCCAAGTTCTCCAGCTGGACGACCGACTGAGTCGCCGCCTCCTGCGTCTTGAACTGGAGGAAGAAGTCAATCTTGTGCGGCAAAGAGAGATCGGCGCCTGCCTTCTTCATCGCCTGCAGCGTGATCGCGTCCTCGTCTCGTCCGAACAAACGGTCAAGGATGCCCATGCCGAAAAGTGTACCGGAAATCCGGGATATTCGTGGCCTTACTTGGGTTTCCGAGTGGCGCGTTTTCTTGTATCGAGAGCCTCTTCGTAGCGCCGGATCAGCGTTCGCACGGGGATCCGCTTGATGGCCTTTCCCAAGACGTCGAGCGGCAGGTCTTCCAGCTTTCTGAATCGGATGCAGCACTTGCCCATATCCAGCTTCTTGCCCGTCTTTGCCCATTCCCTTTGGAGCCATGCGACTTCCTCCGGGTCTCCGTAAACGCCCATGAAGTAGAGTGAATAGTAGTTCTTTTGCGAGGCAAGCCCGAGGAATGGCAGGGGCTGCTTCGGGTCGCAGTGGTAGCCGTTCGGGTACAGGCTGTGAGGCACGAAGTAGCCAATCATGCCGTACTGGATTCCCTCTTCGTATCCTTTCGGAAGGCTCTTCAGAATCACGCTGCGAACGGCTTCGACGACCGAGCGCCGTTCATCGGGAAGCGACGCGAGGTAGTCTTCGACCGTTTCATGGCTCTTTGCCATTAAGCGAGCGTACCCGATCGGGCTCATCGGGGCCGGTTCCCAGCCCATTGCCTCACGTTCCCCTGTTGGTGGGCGTCGCGCCCGCCCCGGAGGGCGGGCGCGGCTTGACCTACTGCAGAAACACGCGGAAGTTGATCGCCTTGCTGGCGAAGGCAACGCCCTTCTTCTTCATTAACGTCTCCTGAGTCGGTCTCAGCTCGAAGCGAACCAAGAGCTTCGCTGGCGTCTGGCCGGGTTTGAGCTTGAATTCGAGCGTCCGCTGCACGCTCGCGCCGGGCGGAATCTCGGGAGAAGCGATCTGTCCCCAGGCAGTATCCGATTTGGGCAGCGACTCCATTTTCCCGCCATCTGTGGAAAACAGCTCGGGCAACTGGACGCCAGTCGTAACCGCCAAGCTCAACGCAACCTTTGTCGCGTTGCGAATCTCGACGTCCAAGCGATAGATGCTGCCCTCCCTCCTGGGGTTGGAAACCTTGAGTCGCCACACTCCATTCGTCAGCCATTCATCCAGACCTCCTTCCACCGCATCCACCTGCGTGGCGCCGGGAACGGGGATGAAGCGGACGGTAACGCGATCTCCATTCTGAGCGATTTCCGCACCCGCCGCCTTCAGGGCTGCCAGAGGGACAAAGATCTCCCCTCCCTGTTCGATCGGTTTGGGCGAGCAGGGCTTGCCGTTGACAGTCAAAGTGAGCTCGCGCGTGAAGCCGAAGGCAATGGCGGCGAGTGCGAGCCCGGTTACAACAAGAACAGAAAGAGTCTTTTTCATCTTCTTGACCTCCCTTGCGGGATACAACGAGATTACCCATGTGTCACCCTTTTGCGCGGGTGTTGGATGTGTTGGGGGGCTTCTTCGCCTCAGAGGTCAAGCGAGCGTTGTCCGGACTGCACAGTAGCGAAGGCGCCCACCTTGGGCTTCTCGAACATGTCCTTTTTCAGCTCTTCCGGCACTTGGATCGGATAGTCGCCGTTGAAGCAAGCGAGGCAAAAATGGTCCTTGGGCTTCCCGACCGCCTCCACTGCCCCCTCGATCGACAAATAGCCGAGCGAGGTCGCGCCAATGTGCTCGCGAATCTCTTCGATACTCCACTTCGCCGCAGCCAGTTCGCCGCGAGAGGCCATGTCAATTCCATAGAAGCAAGGGAACTTGATCGGCGGCGCGGTGATGCGGACATGCACTTCTTTCGCGCCGCTTTCGAATAGCGTCCGAACGATTTGGCCGGTGGTCGTGGCGCGCACGATCGAGTCGTCCACGACGACGACGCGCTTGCCCTCGATCACCTCTTCCATCGGCGTGAGCTTCATTCGCACGCCTTGTTCCCGCATCCGCTGGTCGGGTTGGATGAAGGTGCGATGGATATATCGGCTCTTGATGAATCCCTCGCTGAACGGGATGCCACTGACCTCGCTATACCCCAGAGCTCCCGGAACGCCGGTGTCCGGCACCGGGATGACGACGTCGGCTTCGATCGGGTGCTCTTGCGCCAATCGCATTCCCATCCTGCGACGAACCTGGTAGAGCCGTTCGCCGTACATTCGACTATCCGGCCGCGCGAAATAGATGAATTCGAACATACACATGGCGGGCCGACTCGGCTTGGCGCCCTCGACGATGCGCGGCCCGCTTTCGTCCACGATGGCGATTTGGCCAGGATAGAGATCGCCCCAGAACTTGGCGCCAACCGGTCCGAAAGCGCAGGTTTCGCTGGCGACGCAGAACCCGCCGTCAATCTCTCCGATCGTAAGGGGGCGCACACCGTTCGGGTCGCGGAACGCGGCGACATGTTTAGGCGTGAGGACCGCTACACTGTAGGCGCCTCTGAGTTGCGCCATGACCTTGCGAATCGCGTCGGCGAGGTCCCCTTCGAAGTGCCGCGCGATCAGCTTGGCAATGACCTCGCTGTCGTTCGTAGTGTCGAAGCTTTCGCCTTCGGCCTCCATCTGCTCACGAAGCTCGCGTGCGTTGATGAGGTTGCCGTTGTGAGCGACGGCGAT
>RFHN01000046.1 GCA_003695835.1 Armatimonadota bacterium | reverse complement strand
GTGCTGACCACCCTGGAGAGACATCCGATTGGCATTCAGGATCTCGGCGATGCGAGGATCCGGTTCCAAGACCGGCTCTTCCTCTTGGGCCACCATCTCCGACTGCTCCGAGTCTTGCTGCACGAAGGGGAGCTCGATGATCTCCGCTTCCCACTGCACTGACGCCTCGGACTCGTCCGACTTGTCCGACTCGTCCGACGCGTCCGACTCGTCTGACTTGCCCGACGTTGCCCCGAGCGGGTCGGAGGCGTCGAAGAAGCAGTCCTTCTCCGTACTCTGAGCGACGATCTCCGCGGGTACGGGATCGCGGAGCTTGAACAAGGGCGTGGGGTAGATCTCGGTAATCGGCAGCGGCTCCTCCGGTTGCTCCTGCTGCTTCGCCTCTTCGATCTCTCGCAGGTATCGGCTCCAGTCGAATTCGGACATTAGGGGTACTCCTCGGGTCAGGTTGATTTTTTCTTTCCACTTTCCCCCCGCCCAGAAAGCCGTGATTTTGCGAGCCTCCCTCCCTTGTGGAAATGGAATCTGCAGGGTTGGAGGAACGGAAATGTACGTGATTGCTCGTAACGACAGTGAGGGATTCGTCGAGGCCAGTCTGGGTGGCAGGGTGACCCTCGAAGAGATGAAGGTTTTTGGCAGCGAACTGGCTGAGATCTGCGCCGACTTTCGGGGCGAGCCGTTCGTTGTCTTGATGGACAGCTCGGGCGCTCAGCCCTTCGACTTGCGAACCCGACACCTCCTGTTTGCGATTCAGGACATGATGCTGAACAATGGAGCCCTCCACGTCACGCACCTGCTCAGCCACGATGAAGACGTGTATGAGTGGGAGGGTCTCCGGTACGAGCGCGTCCGGTCTGGCATGGAGGCGTATGTCGTCTCCACTCCCGACTACGGCCAGCTCGAGCGAGCCGCTTAGCGATCAGGCCGCGTTCAGATACTCCACCTCGGCGAGCAGATTCTCGGCGAGGTGGAGCGCATCTTCGGCGCTGACCCCGATTTGGACTACCGCGAGTTCGTTGAGGTGTTCTTGCTCGATCCCCTCGACGATTGTGAGACCGAGTTGGTCGGCCGCCCACGATGCGGCGTGACTGATCGCTGCAACCGCGGCGTATTCGGGCTGCGCCTCCATCGGTGCGTGGTGGTAAGCGATCCCCTTTTGGATGTGCTCGACGAAGTTCCACTCCTTGGCAAGCACATCTCCGACCGCCGCATGGTCGGTGGCACAGACGGAGCGCTCGATTTCGACGGTTGCGCTGCCACTCTCTCGAAACCGTTGAAGGACCTGTTCGAAAACCGGCGCCGCTACGTTGTCAAGCACGACGTAGCCGATGTCCTGCAGAAGCCCCATCACGTAGGCCTCCTCGGGATCCACGCCTCCAAGCCTCTTTGCGAACGCTCGGGAAAGCAGGCCTGTCGCCAGAGCTCGCTTGATGTAGCGACCGGTATCGAAAGAGGGTGCGTGGCTTCCCTGCTTTACGGAGTGATCCAAGAGGACGCTCAGAATCAGAGATCGAACCGTCGGAAGCCCGAGAAGCATGATGGCTTGGGAAACTGTCCGGACTTGCCGCCCACCGAAGGCAGCCGATCCGGCGGTCCGCAAGACCTTCGCCGTGAGTTCCGGATTCTTGAGAATTCCCTTCTCAATCTTGGCAACCGAGGCGTCCACATCCTTTGTGAGACTCAGAAGCTCGGCGTTTGCCTGCTGGAGCCCAACGAGGCGAGGGCATCGTCTGACGAGAATCGATAGGGTCTGTGGATTGAGTGGTGCTACGCTCATCTGTTTGTTGACATCCTGGTCAACGCCTGACCTATTGGATTGTCGGCCGTTCCGTTGGCTTTCCGCAGGGCGAGAAGACGATCTGAGCCGTTGGCGGTATCCTCGCCGGACATGACGCTCGAGTGCTTCGCTTGTGGCAAGCCGCACGACCCCAGCCAGCCCCAAACAGTCTGCACGGCGTGCGGGAAACCGTTGAAGGTCATCCATCAAGGCGCCCGACTCGAACGACCCGTCCAAGGTCCCGACAGCATGTGGCGCTATAGGCCGATGCTGCCTTCCTGTGAGCCGGTTTCCTTGGGAGAGGGGTGGACGCCCGTAGTCCCGTTGGAGTCGTTGGGGCTGCGCGGATGGATCAAAGACGAATCCCATAATCCGACCAAGAGTTTCAAAGACCGTGGAATGAGCGCGGCCATCTCCATGGCGCGGAAGTACGGCTTCCAAGTCGTCGCCGCCCCCTCTGCCGGAAATGCGGGAGGCTCGCTCGCTGCCTACGCGAAGGCTGCGGGAATGCGTGCGATCGTCGCCATGCCAAAGGACACTCCGTCCGCTTGCGTGGAGGAGGCGGAAGGCTACGGCGCCGAGGTGATCCTTCACGACGGTTTGATTACGGACTGCGGCCGTGTGATCGCGGAGATCCAAACCCATCGCCCAGAGATCTTCAACGTGGCAACGCTGCGCGAGCCGTACCGCATCGAAGGGAAAAAGACGATGGCGTATGAATTGGTGGAACAATTAGGAGAGGTGCCGGACGTAATCGTCTATCCGAC
>RFHN01000045.1 GCA_003695835.1 Armatimonadota bacterium | reverse complement strand
AGGAAGTACCGACCCATCTTTTGCACGATGGGCAGCGGGCGTTCGTCCGCGCCAGCTTCGAGCCTTTCACCAAACCACGCGCGATTCAAGCCGTACCAGTTCTCGTTCCGCCCAATGCCGGACTGAACGAAGAACAACAGCAGCGAACGGGTTACGGTGATGGCTGTGAAGAGGCTGATGAGGACACCGATCATCAGCGTCGTTGCGAAGCCCCGAACCGGCCCCGTTCCGATATTCATGAGCACGATCGTCGTGATGATCGTACAAGCATTTGAGTCTAAAATCGCCGGAAAGGCCCTGCGGAAACCGAGATCGATCGCCGTGAGCAGCGTCCGCTTGTTCCTCAACTCCTCCTTCAAGCGCTCGAAGATCAGGATGTTCGCGTCAACCGCCATGCCGATACTCAAGATGAAACCGGCGATGGCCGCGAGCGAGAACGTGACGCCGAGCAACTTGAACGCCGCGTACGAGAAGGAGATGTAACAGAGCAACGCGAGGAGAGCGGTCAGCCCCGGGAACAGGTAGTAGACGAGCAGGAACGCCGCGATGACGATGAACGAGACGATGCCCGCAAAAACGATCTGGTTGAGCGCTCCGGTTCCAATCGTCGGGCTGACGCGATTGACGTTCTCTTCGCGCAGGTCAACCGGCAAGGCGCCTGCGTTCAACAACTCGGCGAGTCGAGTCGCTTCCTCACTGGTGAAGTTGCCTTCCAAAACGACTTGGCCGTCGGTGAAGCGAACGCCGTCTTTGAGGTATGCAAACGAGATGACCTTGCCGTCGAGAACCGCCGCGATGTTTTCTCGCTGGTTCATGGTACGGCGGGCCAGGTCGTCCAGCTTCCGGGTTCCTTCTTGGTTGAAGACGAGGTAGAGATTGAAACCCTGTCCGCCCGGGTTGATGACGGGGCGGGCGGAGATCAATGTGTCGCCGGTTGTCAGCAGCTGCCAACTCCGAAGCATCCGCTCGTACTCAGGAGTCCCCGGCTCCAAGTACTCGCCCGGAGGGGCGTTCGCGCGTCGGAACTTGTGCTCCTCCGTCCCATCCGGGTTTCGAACCATTTCGTGCACGTAGGCGCGGTTCGGGTTTCGGTCCGTCGCCACCGTTCTCGCCCAGTAGTACTCCAACCGAGCGGACGTGCTGATGACGTCGCGCGCCGCCTGTTCACTCGTGAATCCCGGCAGTTCGACGACAAACCGATCCTCTCCCTTCTGATAGACGGAGCTTTCCAGAACGCCCAGCGCCTTCTGGGCGCGCTGCTCGAGGATCCGAATGAGGATCTGGCTGAGCTGGGGCCAGTTTTGCCTCTGTTCGGGCGAGAGGGTGTTGAGATCTGCCCGAATCGTCATTCGGATGCCGCCCGCGACGTCCAGACCCAGGTTCGGCGGAACCATCCAGTTGATCGCGAGCGACAGGCCCAGCAGGCCCAAGACGAGAACAAGAAACCAAATTCCTCGTTGCTGTTGCAAAGCGGACACCTTCCTCCCACGACGAAACCGTGGGGCAAGCGGCGATTATACTGTAAGCGGGAGGCCCACGACGCTGCCATGACCCTACAAGAGGCGATCGAGCACTTTATCCGGCAATTTTCTGCGGGACGTTCCCAGCATTCGACGCGAGCGTACCACACCGACCTGCGGCAGCTGGCCGAGGTCTGTAAGGAGCAGGGCGTCGAGGAGGCTTCCCTACTCTCAGGCAGGGAAATCCGCCTCTTTCTTCGCAAGTACGGCTCCACGCCGGTCACCAGAGCCCGCAAGCTCTGCGCCGTTCGAGCCTTCACTCGATGGCTGGTGAAGAGTGGCGTGTTGGAAGAGGACCCCGCGCTCGCCATCGCATCGCCCGCCAAACCGAGGCGCCTGCCGAAGGACCTCAGTCCTTCTCAGGTCGAAGAGTTGTTGACCGCGGACGTGGGCAAGAACCCTCTGAGAGATCACGCGATTCTGGAATTGCTGTACGGGGCCGGGCTTCGCGTGTCCGAGCTCGTCGCGATCGATCTGGACGATCTCCATCTCTCCGCGTGCGAGGTGCGCGTGCGCGGAAAGGGCATGAAGGATCGCGTCGCTTTGTTCGGTGAGCCATGCGCTCGCGCGATCCGCGCTTGGCTGGAGCATGGGCGTCCGAATACGTCCTCCTCCGCTCTCTTCGTCAACAACCGAGGTCACAGGCTCTCGACGCGCACCGTTCAAAACATCGTACGACGACGGCGCAGGCTACTGGGCCTGGGGGATCCGGTCACGCCGCACTCGCTCCGTCACAGTTTTGCGACGCACCTCTTGAATGGGGGAGCGGACTTGAAGACGGTGCAACAGCTCTTGGGGCACGAAAGCCTCGCAACGACGCAGGTGTACACGCACGTGAGCATCGAGAGGTTGAAAGAGGTGGTACGAAGGCTCCACCCGCGGTCGAAGGGGTAAGAGCGCAAGCGCCTGGGATCGCCGCCGCGGGCTGGATCAATGACTAGTAGACCTCCCACCCAAAGACTCGGACAACTTGATGCACAGGGTGCACTAAATCCCGCCGTATTTCTTCAACCCGCTTTGATAATCTGATTCCCATGACGTTCTTGGCGATTTCCTCAAATGATTGTACTAACGGGTCTAATGCGATCTTAGCCGGGTTATGTTCGTAGCCGATGACGACGGCAGCCTTCCTTGCGTATTTGGAGACCCTTTGCAGTTTCAAGCAGTCGCCCAGCAGCGAAGTGCTACCCTGTTATGGATGGAGCAAGTTCACAGACCAGTGCTCAGCTTCCATGCCATTGTCTCCGTAGGGCCTTGCAATCTTGAATTCAATGCCCCATTCAACTCCAACTGACATGTCAGGGGTTTGATGTGTTCTGGAGTCGCGCCCCCTCTTAGCTAGAGCCACTGAAATCTTCTTCACTAGTTGTGGTTCTCCGAATGGGCCGATTCCTGGCTGGTAATTGCGAAAGACCGGGCATGAGGCGTCAAGCTTCTTCAGCTCACTCGCGATCTCGTGAATGAGTTCCTCCAAGTCCACTACCGTAGTATAGCTCAGCTATGGTTACTAGCGAGAACGACACATACCTCGCAAGAGTATGCGTGTTGTAGAGACGAATGCGATACCGCGCGTTCACGCTCCGTTCGGTGTGAAATCTGCGTTCCTAAGTAACTGTCCGGTTACCTTGTCTCGTAACCCGATACTTCCGTCCGCGTGTAGAGTGTATATCCGGTTTGAAGAAGCGGGCTCGTAATCACCACGGACCTCCCGTCCCGTAATAACCACGCGCACGACACGCTTGGAGGCGATGTCCCAGGTGATGAGTTCACCGTTGACGGTGCCTGCACTCAGTTGTTTCGCGTCACTGGAAAACGAGACGTACCTGATGGATACCTTTCCGCCTGGCAAAAACCCAGCCACGGGTGTTGCGGAATGCTGGGAGAAAGCGATGAAAAGCGCAGCAGGGATCATTCGTACCATACTTGCCGGGAATACCCTGAGAACCGGCGCCGATTCGAGTTTTTAGGCGATCCACCTGGGAGTTCCGTCCGTTCCGTGAGGTTCGGACGGTTTGAATTCTTGACTCCCTTGTAAAGGAGGTGATCCAGCCACACCTTCCGGTACGGCTACCTTGTTACGACTTAGTCCCCCTTACTCCCCACACCTTCGGCCGCTCCCTCCCTTGCGGGTTGGGCCACGGACTTCGGGTGCAGACAATTCAGGTGACTTGACGGGCAGTGTGTACAAGACCCGGGAACGTATTCACCGCAGTATAGCTGACCTGCGGTTACTAGCGATTCCGACTTCACGCAGTCGAGTTGCAGACTGCGATCTGAACTGAGGGCGTATTTTTGGGATTCGCTCCGCCTCGCGGCATTGCTGCCCTTTGTTCCGCCCATTGTAGCATGTGTGAAGCCCCAGGCGTAACCGCCATGCTGACTTGACGTCATCCTCACCTTCCTCCGGCTTACGCCGGCGGTTTCTCGTGAGTCCCCGGCTTTACCCGTTGGCAACACGAGATGAGGGTTGCGCTCGTTGCTGGACTTAACCAAACACCTCACGGCACGAGCTGACGACAGCCATGCAACAGGTGTCTTCGGGTCCGCCTTTTGGGCGGAGGGCCCTGTTTCCAGGGCTTTCCCTCGATGTCAAGCCTGGGTAAGGTTCTTCGGTTAGTATCGAATTAATCCACATGCTCCACCGCTTGTGCGGGTCCCCGTCAATTCATTTGAGTTTCAACCTTGCGGCCGTACTTCCCAGGCGGGGCACTTACTGCGTTAGCTGCGGCACCGACGGTAACCCGCCGACACGTAGTGCCCATCGTTTAGGGCGTGGACTACCAGGGTATCTAATCCTGTTTGCTCCCCACGCT
>RFHN01000044.1 GCA_003695835.1 Armatimonadota bacterium | reverse complement strand
GTGGACATCGTGGTCGTCTCCGTAGCGGGAATGATCGGGTTGGAACCGACGATCGCGGCCCTCAAAGCGGGGAAGCAAGTTGCCCTGGCAAGCAAAGAGGTCTTAGTCGCAGGGGGAGCCGTCGTCATGCCGCTCGCTCGGGAGGGGCAACTGAGGCCCATCGACTCGGAGCACTCCGCCATCCAGCAGTGCCTCAACGGCGAGAAGATCGAGCAGGTCGAGCGCATCTTTCTGACGTCCAGCGGAGGCCCGTTCCGGGGCTGGACGCGAGACCAAATGGCGAGCGTAACGCCCGAGCAAGCGCTGCGACATCCCACGTGGCGCATGGGAGGGAAGATCACCATTGACTCGGCGACGCTGATGAACAAGGGACTCGAACTGATCGAGGCGTGCTGGCTGTTCGACATGCCTCCCGATCGGATCGAAGTCATCGTTCATCCCCAGAGCGTCATCCATTCCATGGTCAAGTTCGCGGACGGAAGCGTGTTGGGCCAGATGGGCCACCCGGACATGCGCTTGCCCATCCAGTACGCAATTCTCGGTCCGGAGCGCGTTCCCTCTCCCGCCCGGGACTGGCATCCGACGCATACACCCGAACTCACGTTCGAATCCGTGGACGCCGAGAACTTTCCGTGCCCAGACTTGGCGCGCGAAGCCTTTCGTCGAGGCGGGGTCGTCCCGACCGTCCTCAACGCCGTCAACGAGGAAGCAGTCCATGCGTTCCTCCGTGGAGATGTGCCGTTCCTCACGATTTTCAACGCAGCGAAGGACGCATTGGAGTGGGCGCCCAACCTCGAGCCGACCCTGCCAAACATACTGGAGGCGGACCGCGAAGCGAGGGAGCGATTCAACGCAAGCGTTCGGGAAGGCGTATACTCTTTCAGCGACTCATGATGATCGAGCCGTTCTTTCAAGCATTCGCCCTCGTCTCTCTCGATTTCGTCAAAGGGGCGATTGGAATCCTCGTCGTCTTCACGGCGATCGTGGGCATCCATGAGCTGGGCCACTACCTCGCAGCCCGCTGGCGGGGCATGGTCGTCGAAGAGTTCGCTTTCGGGATCGGGCCCAAGGTTCTTGCTTACCGCAACCGTCGGCAAGAGCTGATTTCGCTGCGGCTTCTTCCGTTGGGTGGTTTCGTCCGCGTCCGAGGGATGGAACCTCAAGAAGACGGAAGCGAAGTGGACGTCGAGCACGGCTTCTACAACCGCGGCCTTCTTTCGCGCGCAATCGTTCTGGCAGCCGGCCCGTTCGCGAGCATTGTTGGCGGTCTCGCCCTTGCCTGGATCGGTCTCGCCGCGTTTGGTCAGCCGGACATTGCGCCGGAGGTGCGGATTGCGTCCGTAGAGGAAGGCTCCGCCGCCCAGGCAGCCGGCCTGCAGCCGGGCGACGAAATCATCCTTGTGGATGGCAAGTCTCCCGGTGGCCCATTGGAGTTTCGAAACACGATCAGCGAGTCGAAGGGCAGACCTCTTCGCTTGACGCTGCTGCGGGAAGGAAAGGAGATGCAGGTCGAAGTCGCCCCCCGCTTGAAGCAGGACGTGCCCCTGTTCGACAAGGAGGGCAACCCGATCCTCGATGAGAAGGGCGAGCAAAAGAAGGGGCCGGACTACCAACTGGGGATCCGGATGGAAGCCAAGCAGATCTTCAAGCCGGTGGGGTTCTTGGAAGCGGGCCGACTCGCTGTCCGCCAAACGACGGAGATCGTTGTCGGAACCGTCGCCGTGTTCACGAAGGTGCGGGAAATTAAAGACAACGTTGGCGGCCCAATAACGATCGGGGTCATCTCCGCTAAAGCCGCCCAGACGGGCCTCGCGAGTTTGATCCTTCTTGCCTCCATCATCAGCATCTCGCTGGGCTTGATCAACCTTCTGCCGGTTCCGCCGTTGGATGGCGGTCAGCTGCTCATCGTGGGGATCGAGGCGCTGCGCGGAGGTCGGCGGCTTTCCTTCCAGGCGCAGAACGCGATTGCGTTAGTTGGTTTTCTCTTCGTGATGGCGCTGATCGTAGCCGTCTTCACGGTGGACATCAACCGCTGGTTCGGCCAGTGAGGCGGTAACCGTTCCGCTGCGGGATCGCGCCGCGAATTCCTCAGCCACATACTTCGTGCCTACTACGAGATCGCCCATCCGGTACTGCGCGCCCGTCGGCAAGCTCACCGAGCGTTCGGGTCCGACCAGCCGAATCGAGCCGCTCTCGACAAGGACACGGTTCTGAGGCGAAAGGGAGAGACGAGTCGCGCCGAGGAAAGACTCCAATCGAACCGTGTCCGCCTCGAAAACGACGGATGGCCTTCCCATCCACTGGAAAACGAACAGCGCCGCTGCAGGGAGCGCGCAGACTCCGGCGAGCGCAAGGCGAGGGAAGCTCCATCGCCTTCGCAAAGCGAAGATGCCGAAGAGAAGCGCCGCCAAGACGAGGGCGGCGGACCCGAGCCGCCAGGCCCACTCCACCCATCCGATCTCTGGCACAAAACGGTATGGCGTCATCGCTTTCTCACGGTAGGACGGTGTATCGGCGGCATTCGTTCGAATCCAAGAGTGGCGGAGAGGGTGGGATTCGAACCCACGGAGGCCTTGCGACCTCACCGCATTTCGAGTGCGGCGCACTAGACCACTATGCGACCTCTCCGGTAGGGCGGGAGAGCGCATTTTGGCTGATCTCGTGGCCTGAAGGCAATGGCGAGCGGCAGCGGGCCCTTTCGCATCCGGCGTTGCCGTACTTCAGTTGATCGGGTACATTGGTATTTGCAGATAGCGTCGGCTCAGGCTCAGGCTGGTCGGGTCGAGGACGCGCTCGCCCTGGCACGCGACATTCGGCAGTCGGAGGGTCAGGCTGCTTATGTCAAGGCCCTTGTCGCCATCGCCGACGGGATCATCGGGCCGGATGAGGAAGAGGAAGAGTAGTCTCTCGACCTCGCTTGCTACTTCCGTCCGCCCACCCAGCGCAGAAGCTTGCGGACGGGATCGAAGTAGGTGTCCGCGACGCGCTCCTTGAGTGGGATAATCCCGTTGTCCGTGAT
>RFHN01000043.1 GCA_003695835.1 Armatimonadota bacterium | reverse complement strand
CTCATGGATCTGCTTCGCGATCGGGGTCAGCGGTGCGCTCTCGGTGGCCAACACCACAATCCCGTCCACGCCCGCCGCCATCATCGTCTCGAGGTCGGAGATCTGCTTAGCAGGCGTGTCCGCGGTGCTGAACCGCCACTCCACGTTCGGATAGAGCTTCATCGCTTGTTCCGCCCACCAGATCACGCCCGCAGTCCAGCCGTGGTCAGCCGCAGGAACGGAGACGCCGATCACAATCCCTTGCGGGGCAGCATCGCCCTGGCCTCCCGCCCCTCCCGCTTGAGGCTGACCCGACTGGCAGCCGGCGAGAATCGCCAGTGTGAGAACAGAGACCGCCGTAAGGAACCTCACTGACATGGTTCCATTTTGACGCAGCGACCGCGAATCCTGCACGGCGTTCGCCCGCAACGAAATTTCCGGTAGGTGGGTATGCTAAAGGTGTGGACGAGTTCGATCGGTGGGAGCCGCTGACGCCCGATCGGAAGCTGGCGCGGCTGACGCTGGCCGTGGTTGGCGTGGTAGCCGGCGCCTTTGTCTGGTCGAAGTGGCCACCGCTCTACGCGGCTCTCGTCGTCGGTCAATACGACCCCTACGAACTCCCCGCCATGGTCTGGAACGTTTTGACCGTCGTTCTGCTCCTGCGCCTTGGCGGACTGGCCGCCGACCAGCTCTGGCACGAGAAGAGGAACGCGGCTGCCCTTACCCTGCTCGCGTGGATGTTCTCCCTCTCTACCGGCCTCATCCTGTTGGCAGAGAGGTTCAGTCGCTCGTTCAGTTGGGATTTCGTTTCACCGGTCGACATATTTTTGTACGATTGGAAGGGCGCGCTCTTGGCTCTCGGAGGGTTTGGGGTCCTCATCGTTTTGGCGAGGTATTTCCAGAAGCGGTCGGAGCTTTTGGGATACGAATCCGCGGCTTTGTCGGAAGGCAGAATCAAGCCAGCTTTCCTACTCAAGGCGCTCGGTGTCGGCGTCCTCGTCTGGATGGCTCTTCATTTGGGCGCTCTTTCCTATCCGGTAGAGGCTTTCAGCTACGTGGATTGGGGGCCGGCGGGCACCGTCGCGGTGCCGATCTGGTATGCCGTGACTTGGGCGATCGGTACCCTCGGCCCGCACCTCCAGTTCTGGATTCCCTCTGCGATCATCCTCGGTTGGCTCACGATGGAGTGCGTGGTGGATGAAGACGGGGTCGTAGTTCTGCTGCGCGGGCTCGGCGTTCGTATCGCCGGCTTGAGGTGGTCGGAGGTCAAGGTCGTGCGTTTGCTCTTGCACGGGAATCGCCCTCCCAGCGCGATTCTGTTGCCCAAGGGTATCCGGTTCTGGCGGCGGTTTTCGGTGCACGGCCGCCACTACGCGAACGGCTCGGAGGCAGTCTCCCAACTGCTGGGGCTCGCGGAGAAAGAAGGGATTCCGGTGGAGCGTTACTATTCCTCGCCGTGGGTGCCGGCGCTCGGGTACTTCGCCATCTTGGCGGGATGGTGTCTGATACGATACGAGATGCACCGCGAGATCACTCTCGGTGAGTGGTTCCTCCAGGACGATTTTCCGCTGAGTCGGTTCGATGAGTTTGGGGCGTTCGTTCCCCTTGGCGCGATGACGGCTTCCTCAGCTGCGCTGTTCGGTCTGGGAGCCGGACTGCTCTCCGCCTATCACAACGCCAGCCCTCGTCCATTTCTTCTGATCCTGCTGATTGCTGCCGTGGCGAGCATGCCGACGCCGCTTCTCTTCTGGCTCGTCTACTTTGGCATTTACGCCATTCTGCTGGCTACCCCGCAACCCCTCGTCCACCTCGACACGGTGAAAGCGCCGACGCCTACCGAAATGATGCTCGGCATGAATTTGGTGGATTGGATCCCGATCTTCGTGGGTGTTGGCTACGTGTTGGGCGTGTGGGCGGGCAACCGGAGGGCGCGTCCCGGCGAAGAAGCGGTTGGTGTGCCGTCGAGGCTCACTCCTCAGCCGAAGACCTCTGCAGGAGCACAGCAAGCAGGATGATCGCGCCTTTCACGACACCTTGCCAATAGACCGGCACATTGGCGACGACGAGCATGTTCGTAATCATCCCGAGAAGCAGCACGCCCAAGAACGTGCCCCATACGCGCCCGACGCCGCCGCTCAAGCTCGTTCCACCGATTACCACCGCCGCGATAGCGTCCAACTCGTAGTACGCTCCCATGCTTCCCGACGCCACCGAATTCATCCGAGCCGTCAGCACGAACCCGGCGAGACCGCACAGCAGTCCTGAAATTCCGTACACGCCCAGCTTCACTCGAGCCGTGTTCACAGCCGAGTAGCGTGCCGCTCGCTCGTTCGAACCCACGGCGTACACCAGCCGCCCGAAACGCGTTTTGCGACTCACGAACTCAGCGAGGAGCGTCACGACGACGAAGAGCAGAATCCCCCAAGTCATCACCAAGGGACCACCGCCCGCCGTCGGGATGCCGGTCGGAACGCCTCCCGAGCCGAGACCGGGCAGGACCTCCATCGAAGACGACCGAATCTCCCCGCCGTTCGCAAGCGCCAGCACCAGCGAACGAAACCCAACCAAGCCGACGAGCGTTGCGATGAACGGCGCAACCCTGCCCCACGCCACGAACACGCCCTGCACCAACCCGAGGAGCAGCCCCGAACCGAGCATGGTAGCCAGCCCCAGGGCGACCGCCGCGCCCTCGCCGCTCCCGTCGCCCATCTGGCGATTGATCGCGACGAGGCCCAGCGCCGCACTCAACGCCATCAGGCTGCCAACCGAGAGGTCAATGCCCCCGGATAGGATCACGAACGTCATTCCGATCGCGATGATCCCGACCGCGGCGTTCTGATTCAGCAGGTTCTTGAGGTTCTCCGGCTTGAGAAACACCTCGCCTTGCCAGACGGCGTTCACCAAGAAGAGAATGACGAAGGCGACGACGACCCCGTACCGACTCAAGAATGGCCCAACGTTCCGCATCCCCGCGAGCCTCGGACTGTACCCGACCCGTTCGGCTAAACTTTCTTCTGATGGCTCTTTCAGCGCTTCTCGCCGTCGCCGCGATCGAGTTTGCCGTGCCGCCGGTGCGCGTGCTCGCCCTGACGGAAACGGCTGACTATCGGCATGAGGTGATTCCGCACGCTGTGAGTGTGCTCCGACAGATCGCGGCGAAAGAGGGTTTCGTCTTGGAGGTAACCGGCGACTCGGGCAGGATCACGGACGGCAATCTCACGACAAAAGACGTTGTGGTCTTCCTTTTGACGACCGGCGACATTCTCAACTCCGACGAAGAGGCTGCTCTCCAGCGCTTCATTCGCTCGGGCGGAGGCTTCGTCGGTATCCACAGCGCAGCGGATACGGAGTATGATTGGGAGTGGTACGGTCGCCTTGTCGGCGCGTATTTCCGTTCTCATCCGCCGGTCCAGCGAGCCCGCGTGATCGTCGAACAACCGACGCTCTTCAGCATGAGGCACATGCCGGTTGAGTCTTGGTGGGAGGACGAATGGTACGACTACCGGCAGAACCCGCGCGGACGCGTCACCGTCCTGGCGCGCGTGGATGAATCGAGTTACTCCGGCGGCGTCATGGGAGAGGACCATCCGATCGTCTGGCAACAAGACTTCGATGGAGGGAGGTCCTGGTACACCGGCTTGGGGCATACCGCTTCGACCTGGGATGACGCCCGCTTCCAGCTCATGCTACGAGACGCGATCCTGCTCGTTGCTCGGCGAGACACCGCTAAGTAGGCGGGAATCGAAGACTTCGGCGCTCCGTCACGACTGCTCGTCCAAGACGTCCTCGATCCAGGAAAGGGCCGCCATCATATTCGGGAAGCCGAGCGTCGGCGTCGAAAGAAGGGCGACGTGGCGGATCTCGTCGGGCGAGGCGCCAGCTTCGAGCGCTTTCCGGGTGTGGCTGTGGACGGCCCCCTCCATCTTCGCGCCAATGGATAGCCCCAGCTTGACAAGGGCGACCGTCTTCGCATCCAGCGGGCCGGCTTTCGAAACGGCTTCGCCGAGCGAGTGATAGGCGTTTCCAATCTCCGGGTACTTCTCGAGGAACGCGGTGTACCGTTTGGGCAACTTGGCCATGCGCAAAGATTACTCGTTGTGGCTCTCCGAGGATATGACAACGGTCACATTCGGGCGGCTCGTTTCAGGGGTAGGCTGTTTTTGTGCGCGATGTAGAGGGCGTGCTTCTCGCCGGCGGCGCGAGTCGGCGGATGGGCCGGGACAAGGCGTTGATCGAGGTGGACGGCGTTCCGCTCGTTCGCCTGCTGGCGCAGCGATTGAGAGAGGTCTGCGCGCGCGTTACCATCCTGGGGAGGCACCAGATTGAAGGGTGTGAATTCCTGCCGGACCGCGACGACTTCAAGGGCCCTCTTCAGGCGCTGGCTCGGTTCGAGCCTCGACAGCCGTATGTGTTCCTTCTGGCTTGCGACATTCCGTTATTCGATGCCCGGCTTGTGCCTTACTTCCGGCAGAGGATCGGGGAAGAACAGGCGGCCGTTGTGCCGTTACGCAGTGGAAAATGGCAACCGCTGTGCGCACTCTATCGAGACTTCGCGTTCGGCGAATTGAGGCTTTTGAACAGTCTTGGCGAAAATCGGTTGATGCCCTGGCTCGATCTCTTGGACATACAGACTGTCGAGAGCGCTGAGCTTGTTGCGGCCGGATTCGATCCGAAATGCATCGCGAGCGCCGATACACCGGACGAACTCCGCAAGCTCGTGAGAGGGTATCAAGCGGAGCGTTAGGATGGAACGAGAAACCGTCGCCGACCCGGCCGCCTGGTTTGCAGGGCCGAACGCGGAGAACGCGGACGCATTCAAGCCGCTGATCGCGCAGATCCTGGACGACTACTACTTCTGGCGAAGGAACTACTTCCCAGAGGACGGGCAGCTCATCGGCTCGGCGCAGAAGAGAGAGCATGAACCGTTTTGGGACGAGTTCCGCGATCGGCTCGCAGAGTTGTTGGCCCGTTTGAAGGCGGACTATCCCTTCTACAGTCCCCGCTATGCCGCTCACATGCTTTCGGAACAGTCTCTGGCTGCGATTGCGGGCTATTTCGCCGGGATGCTTTACAACCCCAACAACGTCACGCACGAAGCCGCGCCCGTTACCGTGCGCCTCGAGCTGGAGGCGGGAAGGATGCTCTCGACGATGCTCGGTTATGGCGAGGACTCTTGGGCGCACCTCACGAGTGGAGGCACGGTGGCAAATCTGGAGGCGCTCTGGGCGGCGAGGCACGTGCGCTATCTGCCGCTGCTTACGAGAGACCTGGCAAAAGCCTTTTCCGTTCCGGCGGACGAGGAAGAGTGGTTGAACAAAACGCCTCTCGAGGCGATGCGGGCGTTCGACGAGACCTTCCGCGCTTGCGTGGCAAAGGGCGCGCCGATCGCGGAGGTGGTCGAGGCCTATCTTTCCTCTCCCTACAACCCGGCGGTGCGCGGCATTGGAGCGGTCTGGAATTCGATTGGCGGCGAGGGGGTGGTCATCGTTTCGGAGGCGTGCCATTACTCTCTCTCAAAGGTGGCAGACCTGCTCGGAATCGGGCGCGGCAACCTCGTCAGCGTTCCCGTGGACTCCGGGTTCCGAATGCGTGTGGACGCATTGGCGGAGATTCTCGAACAGCTCGATCGGCGCGAGGCTCACGTCCTCGCCGTCGTCGCGACCCTTGGAACGACCGAAGAGGGTTCGTTGGATCCTCTTGATGAGATTGCGACCCTGCGCCGCCGGCGCAAGGAAGAGAAGAGACCGGTTTGGTGGCTCCATGCCGACGCGGCATACGGTGGCTATCTCCGCACGCTCATCGTCCCCGAGCGGGCAGGCTTGGGCGAGCCCCAGACCGACGTACGCGTCGGCGGAGAGGTTCGCACGATTCGGCTAGACCTTCCGGTCGGAGCGCCCTGCGATGCGCTCCAAGCCTTGCCCGAGGCGGATTCGATCACGGTGGACCCGCACAAGCTCGGCTACGTGCCGTACCCCTGCGGGGCGATCTGCTTCCGGTCGAACCTGGTCAAACCCATTTTGCGGCAAGACACGCCGTACCTTGCCGAGGACTTTCGAGATACCGAGGCCGAGAGCCGCTCGGATGCGATTGGCCCCTACATCGTGGAAGGAAGCAAACCGGGGGCGGCAGCCGCCGCCGTATGGCTTCATCATTCGCTGATTCCGTTGACTTCCTCCGGTCTCGGCGTCGTGATCCGGGAAGGCGTTCGGAACGCGAGCGAGTTGCACGCTTTGCTTTCGAACTTCAGCGACTGGAGTCCGGGTCGGAGCGTAATCGCCATTCCGCTTACTACCCCCCAAAGCAACATCGTGTGTTTCGCATTCCGGCCGGCCACAGGAGCCGGGTTGAGCGACATCAACCGCTTGAACCGCCTCGTCTATGAACGTTTCACGATTCCGCGAGAGGCAGAGCGTCACATCTACGACCAACGGTTCTTCGTGAGTCGCACGTTCTTGACGGCGCACCGCTACTCGCCGCAGACTCTGGGATGCTTTCTCGACGCTTTGGGCGTTTCTGCAGAAGAGTATGAGAAGGAAGGAGTGTTCGTGTTGCGCTCTACACTGATGAATCCGTGGTATGGAGCGGCGAAGGCAAGAGGTCGGTATTATCTTTCGGAGATGGTCGAGGATCTGTTTGCGGCGGCGGAAGAGGCTTGGGCGCAGATCGGGTCCGGTCAGGCTTGAACGAGACGCTCGAGCGCATCCAGATCTTGGAGTGTGATGTGATGATCGTCCGTCCGCACAACACCCTCTTTTTGCCATTTGCTCATCGTGCGGATGGTCGTCTCGACCGTCGTTCCGGACATTTGGGCTAACTCTTGTCTCGTGATCGGGATGCTGAGCCAGATTCCTTCCTCTCGCTCTTCGCCGTAAGACTTCGCGAGCGTCAAGAGAATAGCTGCGACGCGTTGTTCCACGCGTCCGCCGGCGAGAAGACTCAAAAGCCCATGCGCCGAGCGAAGCCGGTTGATGGTCTTTTTCATCAACACGTCTTTGATCACGGGACTGGTCTCGAAGATGGCTTTGAAGTGCGCCTTGGGCACGCGCAGAAAGCTGACATCGGTCATCGCCTCTGCGCGCAGCGGACATCCTTCGTTGTCCACCGTGCCGAGCAGTCCGAAGCATTGGCGCGGTCCGATAACCTCGATCGTCGTCTCGATGCCGTTGGGCGAAGTGCGGACCATTTGGACGAATCCCTTGTGAATCACTCCGAAGAAATCCACTTGCGAGCCGTGCGACCAGATCGCCTCGCCCCTCGCGACCGTGCACAAGCGCGAGACCTGGGCGAGGACCATGAGCTTCTTGTCATCAAGGTGCGACAAGAGCGTGCTCGCTTTCAGGATTTCGAAATGCTGGTTCACGGTCGGCTTCAGGTTACCCCTTAACGGCCTGCGATATACTCCCCCCTCGACCGAAATGCGAACGGTGCGTCTTTATCGCCCGGTCGGGCCGGCGGATCTTGAGAAAATCGCAGAGGCTAGCTACCGCGCCTTTCCCCCACGGCTCGAGGGCCAGCCCTACTTCTACCCGGTGCTCCACCGCGCGTACGCCGAGCAGATCGCCCGGGACTGGAACGTGCGAGAGTCGGGCTCCGGGTACGTGACCGAGTTCGACGTGGAAGCGGAGTTTGTCGAGCGATACGAGGTGCGCGTCGTGGGGCAGTCCGGCCTTCACGAGGAGCTCTGGGTTCCAGCTGATGACCTGGAGGAGTTCAACCGTCACCTCGTCGGGGAGATTCGGGTCGTGGCGGAATTTCGGGGGTGAGCGGGCCATCCTCGGAAAAACCTGGTAAGATTAAGTTGACACCGCCCATGGTGTCGCGCGTATAATATGAGCAAGGCAGCCAAGATCGAACGCAGATGGCGCCAAGGCGCATCCAAGGATGTGTCGGAAGCTGACATGCTGCTGGTCTTGGAAGCCAACGGATTTCGAATGCGGCGAGATCGAGCGAACCATTGGTTAGCGGAGCACCGGCTCTTGGCCGAACATCCTCAGTTCGGCCTGTTAGGATCGGTGGGGCGCGTGAAGATCAACTGCCACTACCG
>RFHN01000003.1 GCA_003695835.1 Armatimonadota bacterium | reverse complement strand
GTCCATCGTTGGGCTGCGGCCGTCGCAGATCTGCGCGCGCGGCATCGCCCGAACGTTCCAAAACATCCGGTTATTCAACGCCCTCAGCGTCCTCGAGAACGTCGTCATCGGCGCGTTCCTTCGTCACGTCTCCACGCTGGCTGAAGCGATTGCGCTTCTCCCGCGCGCGCTGAAGGAGACCGACGAACAGGTAATCGCTTCGATGCAGATCCTCCAGACGTTCGGCCTTGCCCAATACGCCGACAGCCGCGCCAGCGACTTGCCGTACGGCGTTCAGCGCAGGCTCGAGATCGCCCGCGCTCTCGCCACGAAACCCAAACTCTTGCTCTTGGACGAACCGGCCGCCGGCCTCAATCCCCAAGAGTCCGAAGACCTGATCGCTCTCATTCGCCGCCTCCGCGACGAGTTCGGTCAGACGATCCTGCTCATCGAGCACGACATGAAGGTCGTGATGAACATCTGCGAGAGAATCGTCGTGCTCGACCATGGCGCCGTCATTGCCGAAGGCCCCCCCGAACAGATTCGAAACGACCCCAAGGTCATCGAGGCGTACCTCGGGGAGCCGGTCTGACGATCATGCTGCTTGCGGTCCTCGCGGCTTCGATCGCCTTTCACGGGGCGACCGTTTCCGACGACCCGCGCTATCTCTCTCCCGTCGAGATTCATGTTGCCGTCGAGGGCAAATGGGACAACCCGTTCGACCCGAACGAAGTGTCCGTTTGGGCGCGAGTGGTTGGAACCCGGGATGTGGCGACGGATGTGCCCGGATTCTGGATGGTCTCCTATGAGACCGCCGGAGACAGTCTCCAACCGGCGGGGAAAGGCGAGTGGCGGATTCGATTCGCGCCCTGGAACACAGGCGCGTATGGCGTGTTCGTCCGCGGTTTCGACCGGGAAGGCCCTGGAGAGCTGGAGAAGGTCGGGTTCCGTGTCGAGGGCTTCGAGAAGGGCAAGGAACCGTTAGGCTTCGGCTACGTGATTCCGTCAGAGAACCGACCCACGTTCGAAGTCGAGCAGAAACCGTTCGTGCCGGTCGGTTGTTATCTCGAGGATCTGCCCACGAAGCCTAGCGAGATTGAGGCCATCCTTCGGAAGGTGGCGGAGACGGGATCAGATTTTGTGTCTGTGCCGTTGTATGGAATGGGATGGCGCCTCGAACGCAGGCTTCTCGACTACGATCAGGAAGCGGCGTGGCGCGTGGACTGGTTGCTCGAAACAGCCCAGCGTCTTGGTCTGCGCGTCTTCGTCCGCCTCGAAGGGGGGCAAGACCTGAACGGAGCAGGTTGGTCCCGGCACCCGTACGCCAAAGAGCAGAACGGCCCTTGCGCAACCCTGCAGGACTTCTGGACATCGCTGCCGGCGCGCCAGCTTTACAAGAAGTTCCTTCGGTACTTCGTTGCGCGCAACGCGTGGCGATCCTCGCTCATGGGGATCCAGTTCTTCGACGGCGTCGCGCCCCCTGCGTATTGGCTGGACGAGATGTCTCAAGTCGTCTACGAGCTTCACCCGTATCTCGTGGTACAGGCTGCGCTACGTACTGCGGACAACGATTTGGACTCCAAGCGATTGAACACCTGGGTTCTTCCGGAAAGCGCCGTTCTCTCCACTTGGCGCAATAAGACGAAGAAGCCGATCCTTCTCGTTCCGGCGCAAACGGACGATCCGGTCGCGCAGGCGTGGCGTCAGCTCTTTGCGGGCGCGAGCGCGGCAGTCGGGTACGGCGTACCCTCCAAGGGAGCCCTCGCTCCACTCAGAGATCTGATCAGCGCATTGCCGTGGGCCGAAGGCGCGGATGCGCGCAAGGTAGAGACGGATGGCTTTGCCGCGACTCTGCTCTTCGACTCGGCGATGGCGGTTTACGTGCAGTCTCCGAAGGCCGGAGCGATGTTGACCGTTCCGCTACGGCGCTCGGGAACCTACGAAGGGGTTTGGCGAGACTGTAAGACGGGAGCGCCCATTTCCGAGCAGACCCGGAGTTCGTGGAAGGATCAAGCGGAGATTACGATGCCCGAAACCGGATCTCCAGCCGTGTTCGTCGCCAAGCGAACGGGCCGGTGACTCAGCGCCGCACTTCCCGCTGCTTCAGCGCGTCGAACAACTTGTCCGCTCGCAGGGTGGCGCCGAAAGCCAAGGTTCCGGGAAACTTTCGATAGGCGATGAACGGGCGGATACAGTGCGCGACCTGCCCAAGCGCCACCTCAAAGTCATACCAGACCGACCGTTCGATGTCGTACTTCGCGAGAATGGAGAGGTCCGTGGCGGGAAAGTCGAGGTCCAATCGTAGATGGATGGCGTGCGGAGCTACGAGGCGGTCGGCGTCCGTGAACGGGCTTCCCCACGAGGATGCGTTGACATATGCCGCGGTGAATCGAGTCTCCGGGCGCGGCTCGTAGATCAAGGACATCTCCGGGCGAAGCCAACCGTAGTCTTTTCCTCCGCCCCAATAGGCGCCGATGTCGAACCGCCCACGGCCGTATAGGTTCCGACTGACCGGGACAAGGTCGGTGAGGAACGTGACAAACCCTTCGGCTCGCCGCGTTTCCACGCCTGAGTTCCTGTCCTGGATGTGCCCGTACCGCGCTTGCCCGTTGGCGATTAGCCCGGCAACGCGCCCGGCTACCTCGACGCCGCCATACCAATCTCGATCGAAGCGGTTTGTCTCGGGCAGGCGAGCCTGAACGCCCTGGTTCGACGTGTGACCGACGAAGAAGATCATCTCCCCACGACCGACAGCAGCCTCTTCAGCCTGCGGCGTCGAGACCATCACGTTGTTGACGAACCCTTCCGAGAAGCGCTCGCGGTCGTAGTTTCGCACGACGATCATTCTCTCTCGCTCCGTGGGGGATCGTTTTCGAGTCGTAAACGCAAGCTGCGCGTTGACCGTGGGAACATCGCGCGTCCCCGCCTCTTGCTCGTATAGGAATGCGGCGCTCGGCCCGACGTCGAAGACATTTCGCCAGCGATACCCCGGCTCGAACCCGCTGTTGATCGTGGGCGTTGGGGTCTGGAGGCCCGTTTGGGATTGGTCCAAGCCTACTCGGAAGAAGGGAACGTCCACGCGCATGCCAAGAACCTCGAACCCCGATTTCTTGGCCAGAATCGCATCGCCTGGCTTGAATACGATGTCGGTGAGAAGGACTCGGTACTCCGGTTTTCCGGCCTCCGAGCGGCAAGTCGTCGCCCAAGCGTTTCGTAGGCGCCATTCGTTCGGTTCGATGAGCAGCTCTTCGCCTTCGAAGTAGGCTTCGTGCGCCTGCAGCGTAATGCCCACGGCGCGGGCGGAGCCTGGCTTGTCGAAGTCCACCCACAACTCCCGCGCCTCGAGGGTTCCGACCGGATCCGTTACGACAATGCCGGTTCGGAAGTGAGCTTCCTTCGTCTCGGAGTTGAGCGTTGCCGTCGCGCAGGTGAGACGCGTGGGGCCGTAGGTCGCTAAGACATTACCGTTCAGGACAGTCGTGCCGGTAACCGGGTCGTAGGTTATGGAGTCTGCCTCGAGCGTAGCCTCTCCGCTAACGATGCGGGGTCTTTGCGCTTCCTGCTGCTGGGCAGGCACGGCGCCGACGGCGGGGAAGAGGATTGGCAACGGCGCAACACCCGGCAGCATCCCGCGGATTCTACATTACCGGACGAGCATCTCGTTGGCGATGACTACCGTGTGACGTGGCCTGTCGTGAACCAAACCACCCACACAACGACGTAGGCAACCGCCCCCCACTTGGCTGCGAGCCGGCAAAACTGCTCGTCGCGCGTTCGATAGACCTGCAACACGACATAGGCAGCAACCAACGTGAGGATCTTGACGCCCGAGAACAGCCAAACGCTCCGTTCCAGAAGCGGGCGCATGATCGGATTGAGTTCGACGATCAGGCCGAGTTGCCACAAGACGACGGTCGAGACCAAGTCAGCAAGCCCGACGCCGATCAACCAGAGAGTTTCAGGAAAAGGACGTCGAAAGAGCACAAACTTCTCCCCGCAATCCACGGGCCAGTATACTTCTCGAAGCGAAAACTGTTAGAGAATTGGGTATCCGTCGCTCTCCAGGACGGCGGTGGCGATGGCGTCCACGTCTTTCCCGCCCGACGAAGAGAGCGAAACCGGCTCCCCGGCCTTGCCGCAGCGCCCGAAGACCTCGGCCGCCGCCGCCGCGAGGGCAACCCCAGCTTGCTCGCGCCAGAGGGCTGCACATGCCCGCCCAAACTCCCCTTGAGGGCCCGTCGCCTGCGTAGCGCGCACGGCAGCGGACTGGACCGCGTACAGATTCATCGCCATGTCGCTGAGTCGGGCACAAATCTGCTGGTCGGAGATGAGGTTCTCCCCCATCGTTTCCCAGGCCGCGCGTACGGAGCGAAGGAACAGGTCGTGGCACTCGTCGGTCGCTTCGCAGTCGAGCAACTGTTGGAATACGCCTTTTTTGGTCAGGCGAGTCGCAACGAAGATGCGGTTGATCTCGTTTGTGCCCTCATAGATGCGGGTGACGCGAGCGTCTCGGTAGATGCGGGCGACGGGGAACTCTTCGGTGAATCCGTAGCCGCCGTGAATCTGAAGCGCTTCGTCTGCGCAGAGCGCCAGCGTCTCCGTAGCAAACACCTTTCCGATGGATGCCTCGATTGCACACTCCTCGGCGGCGCGCCGGTACTTCTCGGCGCGGTCGGGAGCTGCGTCGTCTACTTGCTGGAAGGCGTGGTCCACGATGCCGCCCGTACGGTAGAGCATGCTCTCTGCTGCGTAGAACATCGCGGCGCACCGGGCGAGCTTCTCGCGGATCAGTCCGAACTCGGAAATCGGACGGCCGAACTGTTTGCGTTGTTTGGCGTACTGAGCCGCGTGATGCAGCGCTGCCCTCGCCGGCCCCAGAGCCATGGCAGCCAACTTGAACCGGCCCAGGTTCAGGGCGTTGAACGCCACTCGGTGCCCCTCGCCTTCGACGTAGAGCAGGTTCTCTTCCGGGACGAGAGCCCCCTCCAACTCGAGGCGGGCAGTGGAGCTTCCCTTCAGTCCCATCTTGTGTTCCTCAGGACCGACCGTTACACCCGGAAACGAGCGCTCGACCACGAACGCCGTAACCCCCTCGTTCGTTCGGGCGAAAACGATGAACGTCTGCGCCCACTTGGCATTCGAGATCCACATCTTCGTGCCCGTGAGGCGGTATCCGTCAGCGGTGCGCTCAGCCTTCGTCTGTAGGCTCAAGGCGTCGGAGCCCGAGTTCGGCTCGGAAAGGGCGTACGCTCCCATCCATTCGCCGGAAAGCAGATGCGGAAGGTACTTCTCGCGGAGGGCGTCGGATCCAAAGAGCACGATGGGAGACTGAGCGATTCCGGCGTGAACGCCGAAGGTCGTACTGAAGGATCCGTTCAGGCTCAACGCCTCGAGAATCCTGGTCGCGAGCGACTTGGTAAGCCCCAGACCTCCACACCTCTCGGGCGCTTCGCACGCGGCAAACCCCAGCTCGCAGGCTTTGCGAACCAAGGACTCCATGAGGCCATCCTCTTGCGCGTCCAGCCGGTCCAAAACCGGCAGAACCTCTTTCTTGCAAAACGAGTAGGCCGTTTCGACCATGAGTCGAGAGTCGGCGTCAAACTGCTCCGGTGAAAACAAATCCTCGGTTTCACCGAAGAGGAATGCGCCGCCGCGAAGGCCTTGGGTCGCGCCCGTAGGGTCTGGCATGGCGCTCATTATGGCCGCAGAGATGGGATAGACTCGGACAGCCGATGGATCTACTCTGGCATTTCGATCAGGCCCTGTTCCGTTGGGTGAACGAAGGGTGGTCGAACGCCGCTCTGGATACGTTCTTTCGCTACTCGACCTACTTGGGCGTTGGAGTTGTCCAAGCGGCGATCCTTCTCGCACTTCTGGCTTATCGTGGAAGCCGGCCGATGGGTCTGCAGGCGATGCTGAGTTGGATTCTCGCATCCGGCTGGAACCTC
>RFHN01000042.1 GCA_003695835.1 Armatimonadota bacterium | reverse complement strand
TCAGCAGTTCGCCGACTCAGCGATTATCATGAAGGTTCTTGGAGACACGAAACCGGTTCGCCATTTCGACGTGGCGGGCGAATTCCGCAGGCGCCTCAAGAAGGCGTTCGATGCCGAAGGAATCGAAATCCCATTCCAGCAGATTGTGATCCACAAAGCGCGCGAGGACAAACCGCACGACGATGCAGACGCCGCCAAACCTCGCGCCTAAGAGCGACAGGCAAGCCCAGATCCGATCACGCCTACTCCGGTGGTACAGGGCGAGCCGGCGACCGTTGCCGTGGCGAGGCGCCTCGCCGTGGGGCGTTCTCGTGAGCGAGGTAATGCTCCAACAGACGCGGGTCGCTACTGTGCTCGGTTATTACGATGCCTTCCTCAAACGTTTTCCTTCGCCGTCCGCCCTCGCCGAGGCGACTGAAGAGGACGTGCTCCGAGCCTGGGAGGGCTTAGGCTACTACCGGCGTGCGCGAAACTTGAAGGCTGCGGCGGAGCAGATCGCGCGTGCCGGTTGGGAACGCGCGTTTCTCGGCAAGCGCCCGCCGCCGAGCGAGGCGCACCGGTTTCTCCGCTCGTTGCCAGGCATCGGCCGGTATTCAGCCGCTGCCGTTGCGAGCATTGCGTTCGGTGAGCGGGTCGCCGCCGTGGATGGGAACACGGCCAGAGTCCTTGCGCGCCTCGACGCGATCGAAGCCTCCGGCACGCGATTGCTCCGCGAGGCTGAGGCGCGGTCGACCGCCTGGATGGGCCGGTGTATCCCAGGCGACTGGAATCAGGCCTGGATGGAGCTTGGAGCCACGGTTTGCACGCCAAGCCCAGACTGCGGCGACTGTCCACTCCAAACCCACTGTGACGCCTTCCGCCTCGGACGGCAAGAGGCTCTCCCGATTCGCGCCCGCAGTGCGAAGGTCGTCCAGAGCGAAGAGATCGTCCTTTGCGCGGTTGCGCGGGGGCGCGTGGCGGTCTGCCGGATTGAAGACGGGCCTTGGTGGCACGGGATGTACCGATTTCCAAGATGGGAGAAGGGCGCCCGAACCCCCAACGGAGAGAGACTCGCCGAAGTCACCTACACCGTAACACGTCACCGAGTGCAGTTGACTGCGTACCTGGTAGAGCGATTGCCGAGAGGGATCGGTACCACTACACGGGTGCCGCTCGAAGACCTACGTACCCTCCCGATGCCCGCCCCTCAGCGCCGGGTTGCTCGCGCACTTCTCGAGCATTTCTCGTAAGGTTGCCGCCTGCGCGGTCCGCTTCAACCTGCCGATAATCCAACTGGACAGCCATGGCGTTCGGTTCAGGAATCTCTTTCGGCGGATTGGCCTCGGGTATCGACACCGAGTCCATCATTCAGCGCATCCTACAGTTGGAGCGCCAGCCCATTCAGAGGCTGCTCATCCAAAAGGGCAAGCTGACCAATCGGCAGACGGCGGTGGACCAGTACAAATCCCTGGTCGGCGCCGTACGAACGGCTGCTAAAGACCTGAACCTGAAGTCCACGTTCCAGGCCGTGAAGGCGAGCAGCTCCGATACGGCCGTCGCGACGATCACCGCCGGAACGAGCGCTCTACCCGGGATTTATCAGCTCTCGGTCAGCCAGCTCGCGCAGGCTCACAAGATCTCGACGAGCGCCCAGACCGATGCAACCTCCGCCCTCGGATTGAGCGGCACCTTCCTGGTCAACGGGAAGGCGATTACCGTCTCGACAAACGATTCTTTGACCGCGATCGCGACGAAGATCAACGAAGCAGGCGCGGGTGTCACGGCCTCCATCATCAATGGTGGGAGCGGCAACACCTTCCTGACCCTCACTGCCAGCAAGACCGGAGCCGCTCGAGCCATCGCGTTGAGCGATGTGAATGGAGGCAACGTCCTTTCGTCTCTCGGCTTCGTCAGTGGGGCGGCGAATATCCGGAAGCCGATCTCGAACGGCGCAGAGAGCCTCCGGTTCACGGACAGCGTTTCCACGGTGGGATCGCTGCTGGGCGTAACCGTCCCTCCGAGCACGATCCAGATCAACGGAACGAATGTCGCGATTGACTTTGCGAACGACTCGCTCGGCGACATCGCCGCACGCATCAATGCCAACGTAGCGAACGTAACCGCCTCGGTCGTGACGGAGGAACTGGACGGGACCACCTACTACAAGCTTCAGATTACGGGAACCAGCGGCACTCCGGCGTTCGTGGATGACAACGGAGTCCTGGAAAACCTCGGCATCCTGCAGCGATCCTATGGAAACCAACTGCTCGCCGCCCAAGACGCGTCCTTCAGCCTCGACGGAGTCGCCCTCACGAGCGAGAGCAACTCGGTCACGGACGTCATCCCCGGCGCAACGATTACGCTGCTCAAGGCGGACGCGGGAAATCCTCCGACCACAACCCTTACCCTCACGCGCGACACGGAGGCCATCAAGAACAAGGTCAAGGCGCTGGCGGATGCGTACAACGCGGTTGTTGACTTCCTCAAGACCGCACAAAGCTTCGACAGCGAAACGCTGGAAAGCGGCCCCCTGTTTGGCGACTCCACGGTCTCGTTGGTTCAAGACCAGATGGCGAGGGCGTTGCTGCAGTCGCCTGCCGGAGTGACCGGCCCCTACGCCAACCTGCTCGCGATCGGGGTGGACTTCGATTCCTCCGGAAAGATGACTCTCGACGAGTCGGCCTTCGATGCCGCCATCTCAGCCAACCTCCAGAACGTGATGGAGCTGTTCATCGAGACGGGCAAGATTGACGATCCAGACATCCAGTTCGTCTCCTCCACCAGCAAAACGAAACCGTCGGGACTGGTCGGATACACGGTGAACATTACGCAGATCGCCACCCAGGCGACATTCACAGCCGGTGTCGCGTTCACCGGAACCAGCACGCAAGAGGAAACGATTACGTTCAATGGCAACCTGTTCGGAAACGTTGCCTACAATCTCACCGTCCCGGCGGGCTCTACGATCGACGATCTGATCAACCTGATCAATCAGGACAGCAAGCTGAAAGACCTCGTCGTGGCCAGCAAGACCGCGGGGAATGAACTCGTTCTGACATCCAAGAAGTACGGCACACCGGGCAACTTCACGGTCGTGAGCAGCCTTCCGGCTGGGAACGACAATAGCGGCATTGGGGACACGGAGGTCTCGGTCACCGGACTCGACGTGGCGGGCACGATCAACGGCGAGCCAGCGACCGGAAATGGACAGATCCTGACTGGCGACGCGGGAAACGCGAACACCGACGGTCTTTCGATTCTCGTGAAGGGTGGAACGACGGGCGACCGGGGCCAGCTGATCTTCACGAAGGGAGCGGCATCCGTCGTCGAAGAGAACCTGGACGCGGCGCTCGACTTCGTCAACGGCTTCCTGACCGCCGAAACCAACGCGATCCAAGAGCAGATCCAGGACATTGACGATCGCGTGGCCCAGATCGAAGAGGCGATCGCGAGGCGCGAAGAGTTTCTCCGCCGTCAGTTCAACGCGATGGAAGAGGCGCTCGCCGCCCTCCAAGCGCAAAGCGCTCAGCTCTCCTCCATCATGGCCTCCGCCGGGCTCAACAACCGGTAGGCTACATCCGCAAGAGGACGGATTCCTTTTGGAACAGCCTCACCGAGAGAAGGATTCCGCCGATCGCGAGTCCAACCGTAATGAGAAACGTAACGGCAAACCGGTAGAGGTCCAGGTTGTCCATGAGGGCGTCTCTCAAGACGGTAGCGCTGTTCAAGATCGGGATGAACGGAAGGATCGGAGAACTCGCCAAGTCAGTGAATCCGATGAACTGGCTCGCGATCGCCGGCACCAGCACCACGAAGCTGAGCCACCCAAGGTAGCCGTTCGCCTCCCGCATATTGCGACTGAACGTCGAGACAGCCAACAGCAGACCTGAAAAGAAGAGGACGAGAGGGACAAGCGTAAGCAGCACGGCCGCTGCCTGCAGTACCGTGATCCCTCCTCCACCCTCAAAGATCTGCTTTGCGGCCGGAATCGGTAACAGTCCGATCGCGACCACTCCCAAGAGAGCGGAGGTGGCGCTGGCGAATGCGACGCACGACAGAGCGAGAAACTTGCCGATGGCGATGGAGGAACGGGGAATAGGCGAGACCAGCAGAGTCTCGAGCGAGCCGCGCTCCTTCTCGCCCGCGACCAGGTCCGCCACGATCGAGAAGCCGCCATAGAACGACCAGAGCACGATCAGATACGGCAGGAACGACACGAGCCAGGTGGCCGCTGCCGCCTGACCGGTTGGAGCAGCCTCCTCTTTCATTCGG
>RFHN01000041.1 GCA_003695835.1 Armatimonadota bacterium | reverse complement strand
TCCTTGATGCGCCGGGCGCCCCAGAGCGGGTTCTCCTTCTTGAGGCGGACGCTGAGGTCCTTGACCTCCCGGCCGAGCGGCGGCCTGCCGCCCTTGGGCTTACGCCCCCAGAGCCAAAGGCCGCGCCGGAACCGGGCCGCCCACTTCTCGATGGTCCGCTTCGAGGCCGACAGGTAGTAGTTCTGGAAGGCGCTGTCGCCCCGGGTCAGCAGATAGGCGAACACCTGAGCCGCCCGCGTCCTCATCGACACCCGGGGGCGCGGTCCCTTCGCCCGCTTCAGCTCGAGCACGAGGGCCCGGACCTGTGCCTTGAGCGCCAGGTTCTCGCGGAGCAGTCGCTCCACCTCGGGCTGCACATCGCTCCGGGGCAGGCGGCTTACACGGTCTACGATGCGGATGAGGACGTGGTAGCCGAGGAACTGAAGCGTGTGGACGGCGCACGTCAGCAACGCGGGCGCTCCTTTCGACCGGTAGGCTCTGCTGAGTTCTGTCCCCGAGAATCGGCCCTCTCCAGTTCCGAGTAGTCAACCAGATGAAGCTCCTCAGTCAAATCCCCGCTGTGGAACACGTAGCTCCTGAATACCCACTGGTTCTCCCCAACTGGACAGACGATCACCAAGATCGGCTCTGTGCAGTTGTACTTCGCATCCTGCGCCACGGCCCGCATCTGCTTCAGGTCCTGAGCAGACGGCCATGGAATGTTCGCTGTGTGGAAGTGCCACTCCCCAATGTAGTGTGTACGAGGTTCCCCATCCCACCTCTTGCGCAGCATGGCTTCGAGGCCCTCAGTGCCCCGGTGGAACCAATCAGGTCCAGACTTCGAGTCTCTCGGAGGACTCGTTGCCTCGACCACATGCGCCGTCGTAAAGTCGTTCGAGTAGAAACCGATGAGGATCCCGCCAGTCTCCCGTTCCGGGTCGGCCGCGCAGAGATGAAGCATGTGCTTCAATGCCCTATCTCCGATGACTACGCGGAACGACCCTGCTCGATCCTCGAAAGTTAGGCTCCGAACGATCACGGCTGCCCCCCACGCTCCAAAGGCCGAAAGCCAGTGGCAGGACCATCCAACTGCTCAAACACATGCAGCCCCGGTTCGACACCCCTCGCCACCGCGCTCTCAATGAACTTGAGCGCGGTCACAGCCGCAAGCCAGATGTCATCGTTGCGCGCTGGAAAGAGCGGCGACCAGCACCCAGCACCTTCCAGAGTCTCACCAGCTTCGGTCCACCTCCTCTTCTCCGCATCCAACCACGGCCTCACCTGCTCTCTGAAGTCCTCCCAAGGAAAGGTGCACGCATTCACAACAAAGATGAACAGTCGATGAGCAGCGAATCCCGTTGACGTCGAAAGAAAGAGCCTTGGGACGGGCCACCAAGCCTCGGCGAGACTCTGAAGCACCAGGTCATCACCAGTGCAGTCTAGCACCACCTGAAACGGCTCCAGAAGCTCTTGCAACTTTGTACCGATGGGAAGCGGGCCGGGGTGCCCCCGCACGTCCGCCATCGGGGATGCCGCGCGGAGCCTTTCGGCGACAGCCTCCGCCTTGTTGCGACCAATCTCACCGACCGTCAACGTATGCCGCACTAGGTTTCCAGCCTCCAGGACATCCCGGTCAATCAGCAATACGTCCTCCACCCCTCCTCGTACGAGCAGCTCTGCAACGCACGAACCAAGCGCTCCAACACCAATGACGGCGATCCTCTGACCTCTCAGCTGTTCATGAATCCGCCCGCGGGCTTGTAGCCGATCAGGGTGCCAGTTCTCTGTCCTGAGGTACGCCAGCCTCCTTGAGCCAGAGAAGATGTCGCGGCGAAGGCGCTCCCTAATACCCCTTGCGTTCGCCCGAAACCCTTTCATCGGCTCAATCTTCCCCGGAACCTCCGGCGCCAGGATCGCCTGCCAATGGACCTCCACTGGATCTTCGTGCCAACGCCTGGGTATCGGGTAGCCCAGCAGAAGCACGACAGGCTTCTCCCCAGCACACCGCCTCGCCAGCCAATAGATGAAGCGATCAACGTCAACCCCAAGGCGCTTGCCTATTCGGCGGAGATCGCCCCAGGTGTCCGGATAGCGCCAGGGCAGCAGAACGACTGGCGCGGGCCAGAGCCACCAGTAGCCGACCCATGGCTTCTCCGAAGCCGTCAGCCCACGCCGACACTGCCGAATCCTATTCCCTCGAGCATCGATGAACTCTTCGACTATGATGGTCTTCCCATCCTCAGCCAGGATGCCCAGCCGCACCTCGCCCCAGTCACCAACGCGTTCGCTCCAGGCCCGCCACGTGTCAGGGCCCTCGTCATGAACGATCCTGAGGCTCCCGTCTACGGGTTCGGTAGAATACTGTGGGACTTCGAACGGCTCACCAGGCACCATGAGCTGATGCTCAACCGCGGCCTCGAGCCACGAAATGCAGCGCGCCACGTGCCACCAAAGCCGCCGCTCCGCGTCACCTATCGGCTCAGGCCCGCCCGCAATGCGACCGAGACGCTGCGATGGGCTGTCCAGACACGGCTTGCCAAGACGCCACGAGGAGTGCGTTCCCGCTGCCGGCACGTTCCGGTCTTGGTGTGGAAACGTGTGGGTGATCCCACCCTCAATGCACGGGTATAGCCGGATCCGTCCTGCAGGGTAGGATGGGTCAATCAGCAGGATCCATCTTGTCTCGCTCGGTACGAAGTCCGACTCCTTAGCGATAGAGAGCCTCAAGCGGAGGGCCCACACATCTTCCTCCGGAATCAGGAACGGGCCTGACTCAAGGTGAACCCCAGGTATGGAGGACAGATTGCGGACGCCAAGGCGGATGGCCCGCGGTGGCTGCTCTCGCTGAGCAGTCATCCCCCGTCCCCACTACGCGAACCTGCCTGACCCAGGCACCGCCGGACCTGTTGGAGGCGTGAACCCAGCCCCCTTCTTCGTGCCTCCGTTGCCTGGTGGTTTCGGGAACTTGGGGCCGAAGAGCTCTCGCCAGAGATTGGCGCTCTCGGTCCGGTCATCCGAGTCAAGAGCCTTCCGCGCGAGTTCGGCGCCCTCCTTCACTTGCTGATAGAAGGCGCCAAAGTCTGCGGCAGTAATCCGCCGGAATACGTCGTTGCTTGGAACGCCGTAGTCCGGAAGTGGCGGCTTTCCGCCTAGCCGTACAATCATGGCATATGCCTCGACGATGGCCTCCATTGTGCGCACGACACCTTCGGCGACCGACTCGATCCCATCAGGGCAGTGCTCACCGACAAGCCTCTCGAGGGGGAAGCCCTTCGGATGTTTCGGCTCGTCGTAGTTCTCCATGCGCCACCACTTGATGCATTTCACCACGTTCACGAAGTGGCCGTTGCATCTGGAGTTCTTGTCCCGCGTCCATCGGATCTGTTCTAGCGGATGGCTGTCGACCCACCTCCCTGCTTCGCGGTCTGGAATGCGCAGTGGCTGAGCTCGCCACTCCCGCTCATTCCCCGCCTCGTCGAGAAGAAGCCTCGCATCATCCCGGAACCGGTTGCGTGGGGCCAGCCACGATCGATGTAGACGCCAGTCTCTCGCCTCCACAATGTCATCGTCTGACGTCACGGCATCAGACTGCAGGATACCGATCTCCTGCTCCGACGGCGCCGAAGTGATCACGAGATCTAGTTCGACATAGCTCAGTTCGATTCCGAACGAGCGCCCCTGTCTTCGCCACTTTCCTTTGTAGTACTTCTGCAAGAATGGCTCGAACAGGTCGAGGGCTTCTGACGGTGTATACTCGTCCTCATCGAGCCGTGTCACGACGATGATGTCCACATCCGACCTGGTGTCACCCTTCGGTCGCACTGCCGTAGCCCGTCGGTAGCTGCCTTGCAGGAAATCACTGACGAGGATTGGCTTGAGATTCTCGTCTGCGTTCAGGCGCTCACGAAGCGTCCTGTGCCCCGTCTTGAGGTCCGCACGCATAGCTTGCGTCGGACGTATGTCCCGAAGAAACCTTTCGAAATCAGACTTCAGAATCATCGAAGACCTCCGAGTGATCGGCGTGTCGATAGTCAGTCAATGGGAGTGATACGGACTCCTGGTATGTACCGCTCCGCTCAAATCCGAAGTCGAACTCATAGAGCGTCAAGCGACCGACAGCATCCCGAAGTTGCCCAATGAAGAACATCAGGGCATTCGGACATGCGAAGAATAGGTGCACACGGGCTTCACGTCTGGACCGCGCATTGCGAAGAAGATTCGGAAGTTGGCTCGCGAGGGAATAGGCGTCGTTTGCATCACGTATGCTCTGGTGCGACGGTCCTCCCTCGGGTTTGAGCACAAGGATCTTGCACACGCGCGGACCTGCAGGAGTCGCAAGGTACTCCAACACGTCTTTACGGATGTCGTGGGTGACCGATAGGCATACGGCGATATCATCAGTTGAACCATCGTGCGCGATCACTTCTCGCTGCCATGAGCTGGGGGCATCAATGTGCGACGTGTCGGGCCGCCAGACCTGTCCAGATGGCTTCTGGATCGGGAAAGCCTTCGCTCCAGTGTTGCGGCTGAGTTCCCAACCGACGAGCATGGCGAATGTGCCATGGCACTCCAAAGCTAGGACCGAGTCCATGGACCTGAGTCGTGCACGAAGTTCCTCGTCACCAAAGAACGCCAGGATCTTTCGAGCTGCCTTCGTCCATGACTCGGAACACCGGGGATGACGTCCTTCGAAGTACGATGCGACGCAGACCATCCTATCGACTTCCGAATCTAAGCGTTCGGCAAACCGGACGAAGCTGCGGATTCCGACGGTGAGGGGACGAGGCAGCCTCGGCTCTGTGATGGCCAGGAGGCCTTGTTGCTCGCAGAGTCTGCGGAAGGAGGCTCTGTCGAAGGAGTTAGTCCCATTCATCAGGAACTGCTGTGCCAAGCCCTGGTAGGGGCAAGCGATTCGATCAGCACTCGGTGTGCGCAGACCTGCCGCTTCGAGTTTTGCGTAGACATAGTCCTTGAAGTCGCGGCGACCAAAGTAGTCGAGCTGCAGACGCAACGTCCTTGCGAAAGAAGCAAATTCATCGGCACCGATTCTCAGGTGGGCGCGCCATTGTTCGCGGATTCTTCCGAGTTCGCTTTTCTCTCCTGCGTCGAAAAACTGCTCGGGGAGTGCCCCGTCGTACTCGCGAAGAAGGTTTGCAAGCCTATCGTCTTCCTTCCACCGCCAGTTCGAAACGAAATGGAGACGGAAGCGATTGTGGTCTTCGGAAAGCTTCGAATAGGCCTTGTAGAACCGCTGAAGCAGGGATGTCTTCGATCTGATGAAAGTGGGATCGATGAGCGCCTCCGAGCAATAGCGGTCGCGCTGGTCGACGTGGTACTTGAGTTGGAAATAGTCGGCGGTCACCATCCATCCTCCGGCGTCTATCCCTGGAGGGGAATAGAAGACAGCAACGTCGTCGACGCCGTCTGCCTCATCGTGTTCGAGTACGACACGTTCCACCTTGGATCCTTCGCGGAGCAGGTCGGCAGCTTGCTTCCAGAAGAACAGGGCTTGGTAGACATCGCCCTCGGTTCGCGCACCGACCTGCTTCAGGGCCATCTCATCGCTCCTTGGGCTCGGTACCGAGCACATCTCCGAAAGACGAAAACTGCATCTTGAACCGGCGCTCCTCAAGCGCGCGCTTGCTCCGGTCTGACTCCTCGACGGTCAGCGCGCCGGCCCGGATTGCGAGGACGAAGATTCCGGCAGTGTTCAGGACACGTCCCGGGCCAAGCCGTTCTTGGGCGAGTCGGAGGAAACGGCGTCGCTTGTCGGAAGCCACGTACCAGCCCCGCACCTGGGCGATTGCCAAGCAGGCCGCCTCGCCTCTGCCGACTGTATGCACGAGCTCGGCGTAGGCTTCGAGCTCCTCGGTGCGCGAGAACGACGTTCGCTCGGCGTGGCCCGCGTCGACGGCATGGGCGAGTTCCTGGGCCTGCGCGGGGATGCGCACCTCGGCCTCGACCCCTGGCGGAACCACGAACTTGTAGCCCGGCAGGGCGCCCAGCAGCCCGAGCCTACCGACGTGGATCAGGTTGATGAGCACACTGGCGTCGGCTACCGCGACGCGTGCCTCGGACGGGGCAGCCATCCACTACGCCTCCGGGAGGAGGAGGTCGGCGTACTCGTCGTCGTCAAGGCCCAGCTCCACGATGGCTCGTTCGACCTCGCTCGCGCTCACGCCGACCATGGCGGCGAGTTCGACGAGCTTCCCCCGCGAGATCTCGTCTCGCCGGAAGGCTTCGAAGGCCAGCCCGAGGAAGCGATGCCGGAACTCGTTGCGCTGCGCCTCGTGGTCCGGTTCCGGTAGGCCGAGGAGTTTCTCCAGCTCGCGCCCCCGGCCTGCGCGGTCCTGCTCCAGCAATGCCTCGAGTTTCGGGCCGGTGATCAATCGGACGCTCTTGAGACGGTAGCAAGCCGCAATCCGGCTCACGCCGAAATGGTGGGCCATCTGGACCACGTCGTAGAGCTGGATGTCTTGGCTTCCGGGGGCGGCTCGGGCGCGTGCCCGGACGGGTGCCTCCTCGTCGAAGACCTCTGCCTCCATACGGCTCGGGCGCCCTTTCCCGAGCGCGTAGACGAACCGGTGAACCGCCTCGGCCGGCATCAGGAAGCTGGCGGCGAAGGCGTTCGCTCTCACTTCCAAGAGCTCGTCGCGGTCGCCGCCTCGGCTGATGAGCCCGCGCTGGTCGCGGTCGACGAGCACGTGGCAATACTCGTGTGCGTACGAGAAGCGTCGGCGCAGGATGTGGTGTTCGCGGTTCGCTACCACGAAGAAGCCGATCTCCGGCTCGATCAGCGTCAGCCCGGAGACATCTTCGGGAAGAGTTACCTGGGCCGTGCGCACCCCCTGCGATTCGAGCAGCTCGGCCACGTCCGGAAGAGGGGCGAGACCGAGCCCGAGGCGCCGCCGCTCCTCGACAGCAATGCGCTCCCCTTGCTGGATGGCCTCCCACTTCGTCCGCGGTCGGGGCAGCGGGTAGGCAGCGACCGCTGCGAGGTCGCGGTCGATGTCGAGCAGCCGCTCGAGGTTGGTCAGCTCGCGACCGAGCGCCATGCAGCGGCGCAGCGCCTCGAGCACGTCCTCTTGGCTTGAGAGCTCCGGATGGAGGCGAAAAAGCGCGATGAGCACGTCCTCCTCGTCCGGGGCCTCGTCCGCTACGAAGCTGCGGAGGTCCTTGCCAAACAGGCAGGCGAGGCGTGACAGCTCGATCCCCGAAACGGCTCGGTTGCCGAGCTCCATCTGGGCCACGGTCGAGCGTGACATGCCGAGGTAGCGCGCCACCGCTTCCTGGGTCATTCCCCGAGCCTCGCGCGCCCGGCGTAGCCTCCTTCCTAGCTCCTTCCGGTCAATTGCCATGGTCCCTCCCTCATGCAAGGAGCGGGAGTCCATTCGGGGTTCCCGCGTCCAGCAGGAGATGCGACACATAGCCGGCAGCGACTCCCGGGATCGCTCCCGCCAACAGCCGGCAGGCCATCTCCGCAAGCCACCAGAAGATCTGCTCCAAGGTGGTCGTGGCGGCATAGCGCCGGGCGCGGCACCGGTCGGCCCATTCCCTGCTGTGCTGCCGCGTGCGATGCAGACTAGGGGCAAACGTCGCCCCAGCCACGCCAGCGGGAACGAGCGCGTGGGCGACGCTGCGATGCCCAGGGTTCAGGGCAGGCTCGAGGAGGTCCGGGAGCCGTCCACCTACCGCACCACCAATCACGCCGCCGACGGTTTCGACGAAGAC
>RFHN01000040.1 GCA_003695835.1 Armatimonadota bacterium | reverse complement strand
TCGTCATGGATTCTCCCTCCTTAGCACAACCATACTGTCACCAAGGCTCAGGAAACGGTATCGCTGTTGCACGGCTTCGCGATACGCCCTTCTGAGGTTCTCGACGCCCGCCAAGGCGCCGACGAGGAGCAGCATGGTGGTTCGCGGCATATGAAAATTCGTGATCAGTCCGTCTACGACGCGAAAACGATAGCCTGGAGTAATAAACAACTCCGAAACGCCCGAGCCCGGCTGAACGCGTCGCTCTGCGATGGCAGCCGTCTCCAGGGTGCGCGTCGTTGTGGTCCCCACGGCGATTATCCTACCCGTAGCGGCCCCAATCGCGGCGGCGGTCTCTTCCGGAATCGAGTACGACTCGCCGTGCATCTTGTGGTCCTGCACCCGTTCGCTCGAGATCGGGCGGAACGTGTCCAACCCGATCTCCAACGACACGAACGCGATCCCGACTCCGCGGCGCGCGATCTCATCCAGCAGTCGGGGCGTGAAATGCAGGCCCGCCGTCGGCGCCGCTGCGCTCCCCGGCGTGGAGGCGTAGACCGTCTGGTAGCGATCCTCCGAGGGCAGTGTTCCGTGAAAATACGGGGGCAGCGGGGCATGCCCTGCCGATTCGATGCCAGCTGGGTTGGCGACGCGCAGCACTCGCGTTCCGTCCGGCAAGACCTCCACCACCTCGGCCTCGAATCGGTCTTCCAGCCGGATTTGGGTCCCGACCTTTAGGCGCCGCCCCGGCCTCGAAAGGGCGACAAAGCGATGCTCGTCGAGACGTCTGGTGAGCACGACTTCAATCTGCGCGCCGGTTGGAATCTTCACGGCTCGCAGACGGCGCGCGGTAACGCGAGTGTCGTTCAGCACGAGGAGGTCGCCGGGTTGCAGCAACGAGGGAAGGTCGTAAAAGTGGAGGTGGGCGATCGCCCCCGTCGCCGGGTCCAAATGCAAGAGCCGGCTGTGATCTCGCGGCTCGACCGCCTCTTGGGCGATCAGTTCCTCGGGCAGGTCGTAGTCAATGTCGGTCAAGTCCATTGGCGAATTCTTTCGGACACTTCCGTTAGGGAGCGAATCGTTCCGTTCGTCGAAGCCTTTGCCGAACGCTCGAGCAAGAGCGCATGCCAGCCGGCTTTTTTGGCGCCTTCGTAGTCGTCCGCAAAGTCGTCTCCGACGTGGAGCGCCGTTCGAGGCGAGGCACCGCCTTGGCGGAGCGCCTCTTCGAAAATGGCCGGATCCGGCTTTTCTACACCGAACTCGAGGGAGGCGATGGCGAAGTCGAGAAGCTCTTCCAATCCAGTTCTCTTGAGGACCAGGTGGAGCGTATGGTCCCAGTTGCTCAGGACCCCTACGCGTATGCCTGCTTCGCGCAGCTCGCGTAGAGTCGGCGCGGCGTCCTCGTAGGGCGCGAAACCGCCCCCCTCGCCGGCAAACATTCTCTCGAGGAACTCATCGAGCCAGTCGCTGGCTCGCTCCGGCGCCCCGTCGGTTTGGCGCAGCCACTCTTCCGCCATCTTCAGCCATACGGCGCGAACTCTGACGCGATCCCTCGCCTTTTCCGCTTCCTCTCGTTCGCGGCGCAGGCTCGACTCGATGCGTTGAAAGAGCGCCTCACCTGCCTCGTCGGAGAGGTCGTAGCCCCGCTCCCGAGCCATCCGGGCCGCCAAAGCGCCGGGTGTGGATCGGTACTCGAGCAGGGTGCCCGCGGCGTCGAAAGTAACGAGTTCGATCATTTCTTGAGCATCTGGAATAGCAAGGCGAGCAGCGAGAGAATCGCGCTCGCCACCAGCATCGTGGTGATCGGAAAGTAGAACGTGAAGTTGTCGCGCTGAATCAGGATGTCGCCGGGAAGCCTGCCAATCCGGAGACCAGGAAAGCGCTGGATCAGCACGAGGAGGAGGCCCACGGCTACCAAGCCGAGTCCGACCACCACGAGCATGCGACCAATCGCGCCGAGCGACTCCACGCTCCAATTGTGTTCGATTCGGGGTTACTTTTCGCCGGGCAGAATGATGCCGCGCAGGATGACTCGCTGGGCGAAGAGAAACACGACGAGCGTCGGAAGCGCGGCCAGAGTGAGGGCGGCCATCATGACGCTCATCGGTGCGCGGCTCTGGAGCTGGTAGATCCAAACCATTAGGGTCCACATCCGCTCGTCCTGCGCCACGAGAAAGGCGTAGATGAAGGCTCCATACGCGCCCATGAACGCCGTGAGCGCGATGACTGCCATCACCGGCTTCGTGAGCGGGAGCGTGATACGGAACAGCAGCGTCCCTTCGCCAGCGCCTTCCAGCGACGCGTTCTCGAACAGATCGCGCGGAAGACTATCGAAAAACCCTTTCAGCAAGTAGATGGAGTAGCCGCTCGCGGCTGTGGGCAGCACCAGCGCGGCGAAGGTGTTCAGAAGCCCCAGGTCTTTGAGCAGGAGGAAGGACGGAATCATCGTCACCTCCGCCGGAAACGCCATGGTCGCGAGCAGGAATAGCAGGATCTTGCCTGTCGCGGGCATGGTGTAGCGAGAGAGCGCCCACGCGGCGAGCGGATTTACGATGAGTTGGGTCGCCACGGCCAGAAAGCAGAAGACGATGGTGTTCCATACCGCCCGCCCGTGAAGGGCGATATAGTCGAGGATCGTCGCATAGTTTCTGGTTGTGTATTCCTTCTTCAAGTCTCCCGCGTGGTTCCGGACGTGCCACGCGTCGTAACGAGCGAGGGGGAGGCTCGCCTCCCCGGTCAGTTCGAACCACCGGCGATCCGGGTTGTCATTCTTGTATCGGTCGGGAAGGGACTTTTCGAGAAACGCTTGGTACAACGGGTGATTGGGCAGCGGCTCGATTTGTGCAAATTCCTTCGCTCCCGCCCGCACCTCTTCCGGGACCTGGTCGAGACGGTTTCGATACTTTGCGCGCAGAAATTCCTGCCATTGGCTGCGAACGGTGATCGGGATGCGATACTCTGCGGGGAGCGACTGCTTAAACTTCAGCCAGTCTTTCCATTTCTGATCTACGCGAGGGCTCCACTGCTTGCTCCGAAACACTTCGCGCGGCGGTTGGACGGTTTGCAGCACCGCGTTCTGCTCGAGATACACCTCGTTGATCTTCTCAACCGATCCGTAGAGAGACAGGACGTACTGTTGGTATCGCTTGAGGAGCCGGGAGGAGAGCCTTCCGGAGCCTGGCTGAAAGCCCACCTCCCATTGGTCGAGTGGCAGGCCGAGGAGGAACTCTTCGAAGCGTTTGGCTTGGTCGTCCGTGAGTGGTTCTACGTTCGGAGGGTTCTCCGGCCGATCCGTGGACATCAGCTGGATTGCGTTTGCCTCTCCGTAGAACCAGCCCGCTTGTTCGATCTTGCCCGCATATTTGTCGTCCACGTACTTGCGGAACAGTTCGCTTTCGTCGGACCAATAGGCGGGAACGATTCGCTGGTCGTATTGATCGGTCGGCCCCTTCGTGCCCGTGGAGGCCATGAGCAGGAAGGGGTAGACCATCGTGATCCCGCCGACGATGAGCACGCCGTAGACGAGAGCCAGAGCCAAGCGGCTTCGCCAAGACTTGCGACCGACGGGAGAGATCAGCGGCACGGTCCGCCTCCAGTCACGCTGAATACCTTACCCATCCTGCTAAACTGGCGCCATGCGCTCTTGGTGGCGCTCCGTTCAGCCGGCGCTCTTCGCTTTTCTCATCACCTCGATAGCCCGCTTGATCGGGCTGACTTTGCGTTGGAGAGTTCTGGGGGAGAGGGAGAATCTGGACGGAGTGCAAGGCGGCAAAATCATAGCCGGATGGCACGGGAGGACGTTCCTCGCTGCGCTGCGTTGGCGGAACCGGGGGTACTACGCGTTGATCAGCCGTTCCCGAGACGGAGAGATGCAGGATCAGATCTTCCGCCGCTTCGGTTATCGCACCGTGCGCGGCAGCACCAAGAGAGGCGGTGCGCGGGCAGCCGTCGAGTGCGCTCGTCTTCTGAGGAAGGGCGAGACGTTCGTCTTCACACCCGATGGACCGAGAGGCCCTTCTGGTGAGGTCCAGGAAGGCATTCTCTGGCTCGCGAAGAAGTCCGGCGCAGTCATCATTCCGGGCGGGGCGGCGGCTCGGCCGCGGTGGATGGCGCGGAGTTGGGATCGCTACATGGTGCCGCTGCCGTTCGCGAAAGCCGTCATCGTGTTGGGAGAACCGATTCGCGTCCCTGAGGACGCGACCGACGAGCAGTTGCAACAGATCGGGGAGCAGTTGAAACAGGCGCTCAACGAAGCGGAGAAACGGGCGGAGGAAGAGGCGTCGAAGTGATCTGGCTTCTATACAATGTTCTCATCGTTCTTTTCTCTCCGGTTTGGGTGCCGTGGATGATCCTCCGCACCAAGCGCCGTAAGGAAGCGCCGAATTGGCGGGAGCGAGTGGGCGATTACGAGATCGCGCGGCGTCGAGACCGCAAGCGGATTTGGTTTCACGCCGTCAGCGTGGGGGAGGTCAAGGCAGCGGAGCCGATTCTGCGTGAGGTGCGCGCGCTTCTACCGGACTTCGAAATCGTTCTGACGACGACGACGAGCACAGGCTATGGATTGGCGAAAGGCATGCAGGGGACGCTGGTGGATTCCGTCTTTTACTTTCCGGTGGATGTACCGCGTTTCTGCGTCAACGCGCTCATCCGCGTCGAGCCTTGCGTCGTTGCGGTGTTGGAAACGGAGCTGTGGCTGAACTTTCTTCAGAGCGCTCGCTCTCTGGGTGCGAAGACCTGTCTGCTGAATGCGAGGATCTCCGACCGAAGCTACAAGCGGGCGCGGTTCTTCAAGTGGTTCTATCGCGCCGTTCTTCGCCACGTGGAGTTTTGCGGAGCGCAGAGCGAGGTGGACGCACAGCGCCTGCGGTCCCTGGGGGCGGAGCGGGTGGAGGTGCTCGGGAACAGCAAATTTGATGAAGCGCAGCCGGAGCGAAGCGAGCGTTCGTTCCGCGAGCAAATGGGCGTAAGCGAGGAGGAGACTCTGATCGTAGTGGGCAGCGTGCGAGGCGAGGATGAGGAGGACTTCGTTTTGGACGCTCTGCAGGGTGTGCAGTCCCGCGTGCTCTTCGCCCCCCGGCACATCGAACGGGCGGAGGCGATTCGAGAGAAGGCGGAACGTCGCGGTTTCGAGGTGGGCTTGCGATCGCGCGGGGAATGGGACCGGCAGATGGTGATTCTGGATACGATCGGCGAACTCGCATCCGCGTACGAGGGGGCCGATCTCGCCATCATTGGCGGCGGTTTTGCCAGGTCGGGCGGACAGAACCTCATCCAGCCCATGGCGGTGGGCGTTCCCGTGATTTGCGGGCCACACATGTTCAACTTCAGAACGGTCTTTGATATGGCGAGGCGAGCCGGTGCGGTCGCGGTCGCCTCAACCCCGGAGGAACTACGGGACCACATAGTACGGCTGCTTGCCGACCCGGCCGCGAGGAGTCAGAT